>CAZSUQ010000187.1:0-8426 GCA_964609935.1 uncultured Thermodesulfobacteriota bacterium
TAGGATTTGATCTTCTTGATGCCGAGACGCTGGCCGATCTGATAGTAATAGACGTCGCATGATTCCACCAGGGATTGGTGGAGATCCACCCATCCGTGGCCCTGCTTCTTCCAGCAGCGGAAGGAGCGTCCCCCCAACCGGTACTTGCCGCTGCAAAACAGACGTTCCTCGGTCGTGGCCAGGCCTTCTTCAAGTGCTGTGAGAGCCACAGCGATCTTGAAGACGCTTCCAGGGGGGTAGAGGCCCTGAATGGCCCGGTTGGTCAGAGGATGCAGGGGGTCGGACATGAGGGCCCTCCACTCCTTGAGAGGGACCCCGCCCACAAAAATGTTGGGTTCGAACGTGGGAAGGTTCACGTAGCAGAGGATCCTGCCGTCGCGAGGATCCGCGGCAAGGGCGACCCCTGTCTCTTCTCCAAAGGCGTTTCTCGCTGCCTGCTGGAGCCGGCGGTCAAGGCAGAGGACAACGTTTTTACCCGGGATGGGGGCCTTTTCCCTGAGAATGCTGATCTGGCGCCCCATGGCGTCAACCTCCACCTGCACACCCCCCTTGATCCCCCGGAGATGTTCTTCCCAGTTCCTTTCGATGCCGACCTTCCCGATACGGTCGCCGATGCGGTATCCCTTCTTTCGCCGCTCCTCGAGTTCTTTTCGGTTGATCTCCCCTGTGTACCCGATGACATGGGCAAGAAGGTCTCCGAACAGGTAGTCACGGGCCTGGTTGACCTGGAGGACGACCCCGGGAATCCTCAGGCGGTTTGCTTCCAGAAAGGCCATGGTATCCCAGGTAGCGTCTTCCCAGATCGTGTAGGCACGAAAGGGCACGGCCTTCTTCAGCTTTTCCAGTCGTTCATGCAGGAGATCCATGGGAAGGGGAGAGAGTTCCGCAAGGGTTTTCTCCAGCGCAGCGTAATCCTGAATTTCCTCCGGGATGGCTGTCACATCGAAGCAGGGTCGGTTGTCCACCAGGTTTTCATGGTGTGTGTCGAGGACCTTTCCCCTGGGCGCATGGATTTCCAGAAGACGGATCCGGTTGTTTTCAGAGCGGTCCTGAAAGTCTTCCCCCATCCAGATCTGGATATAGAAGATGCGCAGAAGAAGGACGGCGAAGACAGCGACAACGATGAGGCTTGTGCCCAGAAAGGCCGCGGCAAAGGGTTCGGTGGAATGGTCGCGAAGTTTCGTCATGTTACATGCGTATGTTTGGATTTCAAGAACTGTGTTCCCGGGAAACCCAGGCTCTTGGACAAGAGAAGGAACAGAACGGGCATCAGGAGAAAGGACGAAAAAAGTTCACCGCCCCAGATCGAGATCCCTTCGCGAATACCGGGAAGGGGGGACCCCAGGAAGAGTTGGAAAAGAGCCGTGTAGAGCAGCTTGAGAACAGCGTCGAGAAAAAAGAGGCCAAAGGCTGTGGGGGAGTGTTTCAGGTAGACCCTGGAAAGAACCCACTTGTTGAGCACGAACCACAGCAGGGCCAGCAAAGCATGCCAGCCCTGAGGCGCTCCGGACAGGATGTCCGCCAGGAGACCAAGGGTGAAGCTCAGAACAAGACCCCTTCCGAAGGAGAGTGCAAGGCTCACGTAGAGGACGAGCAGCAGGATCGGATCCGGGGCAAAGAAAGGGGGGAGCCAGGTGCGTAGCAGTGTACACTGCAGGAGGGAGCCGAGGATAGCGAACAACAGGACGAGAAGGTAGATCAACGACGGGGTTCCTCTTCTTGGGGTTGGACCCGAATGGATTTTTCACAAAGCACGATCACTTCCTCCAGCTTGTGAATGTCCACGGAAAGCTGGAGGGTCACGTGCTGAAAGAGGTCGCTCTCCTTTTTCTTCACATCCGTGACCGTTCCGATCAGGGTGCCCTTTGGATAGATCCCATCCAAGCCGGAGGAGAGCACAAGGTCCCCCTTTTCCACATCTTCGGACCGATGGAGGTACTTGAGGCGGCAACCGCTCGGCCCCAGGCCTCCAACGATCCCCCTTGCTCTCGTTCGCTGGATCAGGGCGGCCACGGCACTGTTCGGATCGGTGAGGAGAAGTACGCGGGAGAAGTTCTCGGAGCTTTCCATGATCTGTCCCACGATGCCCTGCACGGAGAGCACCGCCATCCCCTCCTCGATTCCATCCTGCGTGCCCCGGTCGATGGTCAGCGTCTGAAACCAGCCGCTCAGATCCTTTCCAATCACCTGCGCAGGCAGGAGGAGCTTGGTCACGTCCTTCTTGAAGGCAAGAAGTGCACGAAGGCGCGCGTTCTCGCTTTTTTCTTCAAGTAGGTCGACCCTTTCCTGTTTCAACTCCTCCACGATCTCCCGCAGCATCCGGTTTTCCTCCTTCACATGAAAGAGGAGGAGGTAGCGATCAACGATCCCTTCAACGAAGTCCATTCCCTTTTTCAGACCTTTCTGAAAAGGCCCGAAGAGCTCCAGGACCGCCTTTGGAAGGAGCGGGGTGTCACCTTCATCGTTGTTTCGGGGCAGGAACATTCCCAGGGCAAGACAGCCCAAGAGGAGGAAAATAGCAGCGTAACGATGGCGTTGAAGAAATCGGAAGAGTTTTCCCATTTTGCTTCAGCCGCGAACCCGAGCCGGTTGACCGTAGAGGCGTGTCAGCTTTCCACAGCCACCTGCTTTAACAGGGAAAGTTCCTGGAGTGCCATGCCGGATCCGAGTGCCACACATGCCACAGGATCCTTTGCAATGTGAATGGGCAACCCTGTTTCATGATGAAGGAGCGTGTCCAGTTCCGAGAGCAGGGCTCCGCCGCCGGTCAGGGTGATTCCTCGTTCCATGATGTCAACGGTCAGTTCAGGGGGCGTCCGTTCCAGGGTGATCTTCACGGCTTCCACGATCTGGTCTAGGGTTTCCTGGATGGCCTCCCGGACCTCGTCTGAGCGGAGAGTGATCCGGCGAGGAAGGCCTGCCACCAGATCCCTGCCCTTGACCTCCATGGCCTTGGTTTCTTCCGTGGGCCATGCCGTGGCCAGCCGGATCTTGATCTGCTCAGCGGTGATTTCACCGATGAAAAGATTGTATTTGCGCTTCACGTATTGAAGGATCGCTTCGCTGAGGGTGTCGCCTGCCGCCTGAACACAGTGCGTGTAAACGATCCCGGAGAGCGAGATGACAGCGACCTCGGTGGTGCCGCCGCCGATGTCGAGGACGAGGTTGCCTGCGGGTTCGGATATGGGCAGACCGGCACCGATGGCAGCGGCAAGGGGTTCCTCGATGAGGTACACCTCGCGTGCGCCTGCGGACAGTGCCGATTCCCGGATCGCCCTGCGTTCCACGTCCGTGGCACCGTAAGGAACGCAAATGATGATTCGAGGCCGTACGAGGCCGCTTCGCTGGTGCGCCCGCAGGATGAAATGACGCAGCATGACCTCTGTGATCTCGAAATCCGAAATGACACCGGAACGAATG
Source organism: uncultured Thermodesulfobacteriota bacterium (assembly GCA_964609935.1). GTDB lineage: Bacteria > Desulfobacterota > DSWW01 > DSWW01 > DSWW01 > CAYTRL01. The sequence goes on from CAZSUQ010000187.1 coordinate 3,421, forward strand.
GGGCGGATGGCAGTGACTTGTGGAGGGGTCCTGCCGATCATCTGCTTGGCATCGGTTCCGATGGCAACCGCACGTCGATCTCCTTCGTCTTCCTCTCGAATGGCCACAACCGAGGGCTCGCAGATAACGATGCCTTTCCCGTTCACATAGACAAGCGTTGTAGCCGTGCCGAGATCAATGGCAAGATCCGATGAGACGAGTCCGAGAATCCAATTAAAAAGCATGGTGCGGTCCGTTGAAAGCAGATCGTCATCACATGAGAAAATGTCTTTGAAAATGGTTGCATAAGTTCAATATTTCAAGAACATTATCAACCATCACCGGGCACCCTATCAAATCCCCAGACCAGGATCAAGTAAGAATCGGAGAATGCCGGGGCAGTCAATGGGTTGTGCATGCCGGGGCTCACCACGAAATGCTGTTATGTTTGCAAATTGACAAGGTCTTTTTTATCATGAAAAAGCATTGGAAGCCATTCGGTTCGTTCGAAATCAACCAACCTCCATACGGAGAACAAGGGGTCAGATGAAATGTTGAGCTATATGAGGAGAAATGCGGGCTCCTGGATGATCAAGGTGTTGCTGGTGGGTGTGGCTCTATCTTTTATCATCGGGTTTGGTGTGCTCCCGCAGTTGAGCGACAAGTCCGGCGAAGGGTTCGTTGTGGCAAAGGTCGGCGAACGTGTCATCACGCGAGGGGAGTGGAACCGGGCCGTGGAGAACATGCGTCAGATCTACCGCAACATCTACCAGGACAAGTTTTCCGAGGAGATGGTCAAGCAGTTGCGACTTCGGGAAACGGCCCTGGACAACCTGATCAATCAAGCCCTGCAACTGCAGGAAGCGGAGAGGCTGAAACTGAACGTCACGGACGAAGAGCTGGAGACACGAATCCGGTCCCTTCCTTATTTCCAGCAGGACGGGACCTTCAGCCGAAACCTGTACCTGCAGCTTCTGAAGAGGAATTTCATGACGCCAGCGGATTTCGAGAAGAAGCAGAGGGAAGAGATGCGCATCGAAAAGCTGCAGGTACTCGTCCGCGGAACGATCAAGGTATCGGACCAGGAACTCTGGGACCGGTACAGGCTGGAGAAGGAAGAGGTGGATCTCACGGCTCTCAAGGTGGACCCCAGGACTCTTGAGGATGCCGTGGAGGTGAGCGAGGAGGAACTCATGGCATACTTTCAGGAGCACGAGGAAGCCTTTCTTGCCCCTGAGAAGGTGAAGGCGGCTTATGTGGAGATTCGACCGGAAGGGTTTCGGGATCAGGTCAATGTCTACACAGGCGACATCGAGGAGTATTACGATTCGCACTTTGAGGAATTCACCCACCCGGAAGAACTGCGTCTTCGCCACATCCTGCTGCGCCTCAAACCGGATGAGGATGCATCGGTTGTGGCCGAGAAAAGGGAAATCCTGAATGGGTTGAAGGAGAGAATTCAAAAGGGAGAAGATTTTACGCAAGTCGCCAAGCTCTACTCGGAAGACGTTTCCGCGGAAAAAGGAGGGGACCTGGGGTACATGAAGAAAGGAGAACTTGTCCCCGAGGTAGAGAAGGTGGCTTTTGCCCTCAAGCCGGGGGAGATGAGTGAACTTGTGAGATCATCCTACGGGCTGCACATTCTCAAGGTGGAAGACTACCGCACTTCCAACGTGGATCCAATGGAAGAGGTCAAGGAAACCATTCGGGAAAAACTGCTCCTGGAGAAGGCCTGGCGCCTTGCAAGAAGGAAAGCGGAAGAGGTGATCTGGGAGGCCAAAGAGGGAGGGACCTTTGGGCGAACAGGGTCGGAGGGAGGGGGTGCGATCGAGGCACAGGAAACCGAATATTTTGCTCGGGGTGAGGTCATGCCAGGACTGGGGAGAGAAAGCGCATTTCAACAGGCGGCCTTCTCCCTTGAAGAAAAGGCGGTCAGCCAGGCGGTGAAAGGGAAGAACGGGTATTTCGTCATTCGCCTTCTTGAACGGAAAGCGCCGGAGGTGCCCCCGTTTGAGGAGGTCAGGGATCGTGTTGAAAAAAGGGTTCGAAGGGACAAGAGCAAAATCCTTGCAAGGGAAAAGGCGGACCGGTCCCTTGAAAGGATCGCCGGAGGCGCTTCCCTGGAAGAGCTCGGGGACGAAGAAGATCTGGAGGTCCTGGCCACCGGACGCTTCTCACGCCTGAATACCTACGTTCCGAAAATCGGTGCCTCCCAGGATCTCATCCAGGACGCCTTCTCCATGACCGAGGCGAATCCGCTGCCGGCCCGGACCTACGAGATCAACGGGAAATACTATGTGGTCGCCCTGAAGGATCGGGCCCGACCGGAGCGGACGGATTTCCTTTCCGAGAAGGAAAGCTTCCGAGACCAGCAGGAACAACGGAAACTGCAGGAAGTCTTCCGTCAGTGGCTCCGTGAATTGCGGGAACGGGAGAACGTGGAAGTCACCCCCGTTTCATGAGGGAACAAGACGCCACACGGAAGGGTTGTGCTCTGAGCCCGTCTTTGGCCTGCAAGCACAAAGACGCATGGACCGCTTATCGCCTGGTGCTCTTGAACCCTTATGAGAAAGGAAGGTTGAACGGATGCAAACAACGGTATTGACGGTTCCCATGTTTACGGACAATTACGGCTACGTTGTCCTCTGCCCGGACAAAAAGAAGGCCTTTGCGGTGGATCCTGCAGACGCAGATGCGATCCGGGCCTGCCTGCAATCGAACGAGGTTGAACTGGAAGCCATTCTCGCCACACACCATCACATGGATCATATTGCGGGAATCGAAAGCCTTTGTGGGAAAAAGGACGTGCCGGTCTATTCCTCTGCAATGGAACGGAACCAGATCCCCGGAGTCCGTCACGGACTGGAGGACGGGGAGAGACTCACGATCGGTGGCGTGGAGATTCAGGCCATCCTTGTTCCCGGTCATACCCGTGGGCACATGGTCTATCTGTGCGACGGCTCATTGTTCAGTGGCGACGCACTCTTCCTGGGAGGATGCGGCCGCCTCTTTGAAGGAACGCCTGAAGAGATGGTTCACTCCCTGTATCAAAAGATCATGCCGCTCCCCGATGACGTACAGGTCTATCCCGGTCACGAGTATACGGTTCGGAACCGGACGTTTTGCCTGTCCATTGACACGGAAAACACAGAGTTGCAGAACGCATTGGATGGGGCGCAGTCCATGCAGGATGCAGGGCACCCTACGGTCCCGGGAACCCTGGGTGCCGAAAAGGGAACCAATGTTTTCCTTCGGTGCAACGCCCCGGAAATCATTGCTTCGGTCCGGCAAAAGGCGCCCGGAACAAAAGAAGATCCTGTTTCTGTTTTTGCACAGGTTCGATCCATGCGGGACGTTTACTGAGCACCGTCCAAAACCCTGTCGTGGTGAGCCATGACCCAGGCAGCGTATCTCCATCTCCACCGCACCGGTGATCTTGAAAACAGGATCAAGGTTTTGCAAGAGGGGCTGCAATCCTGTGCGTTGTGTCCCCGAGACTGCCGCGTCAACCGCCTCAAAAACGAAAAAGGGTTCTGTCGAACCGGAAGATGGGCCGTGGTCTCCAGTTGCGGCCCGCATTTCGGCGAGGAAGAGCCTCTGGTGGGATCAGGAGGATCCGGAACCCTTTTCTTTACACACTGCAATCTTGGATGCTGTTTCTGCCAGAATTACGAGATCAGCCATGAAGGTCATGGTCGGGAAGCTTCCCCCGAGGACCTTGCGGGCCTGATGGTTTCGCTTCAAGAACAGGGTTGTCACAACATCAATTTCGTCTCACCCAGCCATGTGGTGACACAGATCGTGGAAGCCTTGCCTCTTGCCATTGGAGCAGGCTTAAGGGTTCCGCTCGTTTACAACACCGGTGGATATGACCTGCCCGAGACCCTCCGCATTCTTGAAGGCATCGTGGATATCTACATGCCCGATTACAAGTTCAGCCTGGAAGAGGCTGCACGGGAGTTCGCAGATGCTTCGGATTACCCGAAAAGGGTCCGTCATGCGCTTGTGGAGATGCACAGGCAGGTGGGGGACCTTGTCATGGACGGCCAGGGGATTGCCGAGAGAGGTCTCCTGATCAGGCACCTTGTCTTGCCAAGGGATCAGGCAGGAAGCGAAGAATGTTTTCAATGGATCGCAGAGCATCTTTCACGGAACACCTATCTGAATATCATGAAACAGTACCGTCCGAGTGGCACGGCCCACCAACATGCAGCCTTGGCGAACAAGATCACGTCAGATGAATATCGCGAGGCGATTCAACGGGCGAAGAAGCACGGATTGAATCGACTCGACTCCAGGCGACGCTTATCCTTCCTCCTTCGTTGATCAGGGAACACGCATCAACGATTCGCTCACACAAAGTATCAACAAAAAAGATTTTCTAGTCGAAGAGAATATAAAAGCCGACTTGATCACACGTGAGAATGCGAAGACACACGCGTGTGCTGAACGACGCCGTGTTTATGAATTCCACAGCAGGCAAGGGTGAACGAGAGATGATGTATTAGGTGTAATCAATTTACAGTCAAACAAACAATATAATGTCTTCCTGGGAACCCCTTGCCGTGGATCCGAATGGGTCAGAATCCGCTATATAATGTGAAACATCGTTGTTATCAGAATTCGTTATTAGCAGAAACGTAATTTTGATTTTCGAAAAACGTGATTTTGAAAATGCCCGGTAAAATGGGGTTTAAAAAAAATCGCAAAAGCCAAAATATTGCTTGACATACAATATCTTGTATGTGTATATTGACCTAACTCAAAATGATGTTGGTACCCTCATTTTGGGTTTAAAATATAAAGTTATAAAAAGGCAGGTGCAAGAACAAAAACAGAGGTCGGCGTAGGCAACCAAACGAACAGGAGGTTTCATATGGCAACCACCAAGAAGAAAAAAGCAGTAAAAAAGAAAGCTACCAAGAAGAAAGCAGCTAAGAAGAAAAAGGACGTCAAGAAGAAAGCAGCCAAGAATAAAAACGAAAAGAAAAAAAAAGCAAAGAACAAAAAAACCAAAAAAAAAAAAA
>CAZSUQ010000188.1:0-8391 GCA_964609935.1 uncultured Thermodesulfobacteriota bacterium
TTGGGATCAAGGCCCATGGTCAGCGTAACATCCTCTGCATGCGGACCGAACTGGAATCCGCCGCCCACGTACAGCCAGGGAAAGATCTCCACCGCCCCGTTGACCCAGGCCACGAGTACCTGCTCCACATTGGAGTCTCCGTAGAGCGGGTAGTAGGGGTCAAAGAGGGTCCCGTACCGGAGTTGGCCTGCTGTCTTGAAATTCTGCGGGAAGTAACCACTGAATCCAAAGCGAACCCTGCGTGGAAGTTTCCAGTGCCTGGAGATGTCCAGGACAATGCTGAGCATGGGTGCCTTGATCGGTTTGTCCAGGTAGACCTCTTTCGGTCCGCTTCCCCTCTCCAGGTACACACGGGGAAAGACCATGAGATATTCCACCTGTGCGCGGTGATCATCCATCTGAACGAGCCCGGCCGGATTGTAGTAGTGGGCAGAGGGATCATCGGCCACGCCGGTGAAGGCACCTCCCATGGCGATGGCCCTGGCTCCGATGCCCCGGCCCTCGGCCAGGCTGAAGCTCAAGGCCGGCTTCTCGCCAAGAAGAAACAGAACAAGCGTAAGGCAGCAGAGGAGGGATACGAAGCGGAAAGAAAAGGGTAGGGAGGGAGTTGATGCCCGGTATTCACAAAGCGAATGTTGCGAGGAGCCGACGGCGACGAGGCAACCTCCCGGTACAGAGCGCCTGGTGTGCATGGGGGTTGCTTCGCTATGCTCGCAACGTTCAAATGGGGCCAAGAAGCGTCTTCTCATGATTGACCGAGTAGTGAATTGCCTGGCTCAGCCGCTGAGTTCATGGATATTTTCGCTATCTGGACTTATCTCAATGCTTCTTCGGCAAAAACCTCTCCTGATGCACAAACTCCGCCTGCTCACGGCGGGTGGGCGGGGAGGGGATCCTGGCAGGGTAGCCCAGCGGGATGAGGACAAGGACCTCGTATCCCTCCGGGACCTCAAGGATCTCTGCGGCCCTGTCATGATCGAAAAAACCCACCATGAGCGTGCCCAGGTTGAGCGCATGCGCTGCGAGACAGAGGTTCTGTGCCGCAGAGCCCAGGTGGAACAGGAACCACCCGTCCCCGAACTTGGTGACCACGTCGTGTCTGTAGGTTTCCGGGATCTTCACCTTGCCGCACAAGGCGATCAAAAGAGGGGCTTCCAGCATGGCTTTTCTTCCAGGGTTGCCCTTGCCCAGGGTTTCCTGCAGCCTGCGTTTTGTTTCCTGGGCACGGATCACGATGACCTCCCATGGCTGGATGTTGCCCCCGGAGGGAGTCCATCGGACCGCCTCCAAGACCTGATCGAGGACCTCCTGAGAAACATCTTTCTCCCGGAACCTTCGAATGCTGCGCCGTTCCCGGATGATGTCATTGAGATTCATATCATTCATTCCTTCTCAGCGGATTGGGCCGTCGTTTCCCTGCTTCCAGCACGCTCGCAATAAAGGTTCTGCAATATGCGGGTCAGGTCTTTCGTTTTTTCGATCTGGACCTGGGGTTTGCCGTGCCCTGTGGTGCCGGTCTGGAATCCCTTGAAAGGCCCTGGTGAATCAGGTCGAAACAAAGGGACAGCATCCGGTCGATGTGTCTCGTGCGCACGTTGAGCTGTTCCTTTGTCAGGGCGAGCTGCGTGATTCCCGTGAAGGCACCCCAGAGGATGTTCGCAAGCTGCCACGTGTTGACAGGAGCATAGGTGCCGTTGTCCACCAGGACATCCATCTCGCTGCTCAGCAGCTTGAGAATCTCGGTGGCCCGCGTGTTGATCTGCTCGGAAAGCTCCGGGGGAAGCTTGGCCTGCATTTCCTCCTGCCGCATCATCATGAAGATGCGGAAGTAATCCGTGTAATCCGTGAAGAACTGGAACAGGGTCTTTGCCGTCTGCCGAAGCAGCTGATCCGGTGCCGGTTTCTTCTCGGCCATCCCATTCAGGAGATCGATCAGGATGTCCAGGCCGTTGACGAGCAGAGAGAAGTAGAGCTCCTCCTTGCTCTTGAAATAGAGGTAGATCGTGCCCTTTGCCAGTTCGGCCCGTTCGGCGATCTGATCGATGGTGGCAGACGAATACCCGACCTCGTGAAAGACCTCATAAGCCGCATCCAGGATCTGCCGGTGGCGATGAAGCTTTTCCCTTGCCTTTCGTTCCGCGATTCCCATGCCTAGGTTGACCCTCCCTTGGATGGTTCCGTATTCACCTGCAGGTGCTCCATGCGAAGCGTGGGGTTCTGGAAAAGGTCTGCCTGCGCCTGTTCACTCAGGTCGACTTGCGGGTTCCGGCCTCGGCTTTCCACGGGTGGGACCGCACCCGTGAACGTCCCCTGCTCGCGTACGACCACACCGTCCTTGATCAGGCACCAGCAATCGGAAAAAGCATCCGCGGTCTTCTCCTTTCCAGCCTCATTCACCAGATCGTAGATCACCACATTGGCCCTGGCCCCTAAACAAAGATGTCCCAGGTCCTCGAGCCCCAGGATCCGGGCCGGCTCCCGGCGCGTCCTCTCTGCCCACTCGTACAGATCGAGCCCTTGATGCAGGGGTGCGAAGAACCCGGCAGCGGCTTCCGAGAAGGGTTCGGGCAGGTTGCCGGAGGGCCCGGAGGCAGAGAACGCAAGACGCCACCCCGGTTCCCGCTTCTCCAGCAGGCGCTGCCCCGCGTTTGGCAGGCCGCCCTCCAAAGGACCGCAGGATCGCAGATGCTGCAGGGGATAGTGGATACCCACGTCGATGCTCACGTTGCCCGGAGGAACAGGCTCCTGACTCGAAACGGTATGGGGTTCGCCCTTGCCGATCAGCGAAAGGTCTGCACTTGCCCCGGCGTCCAGCAGGGCTCCCGCACGTTCGACGGCCTCGTCCGAGTTCAGCGCAGCCCCGAGCCCTGAGAGATGAAACCGGCCCGGTGCAGGGATCTCGGTTTCCAGCAGATCTGGTGTAGCCCAGAGGCTGACGGGCAGGATCTCCTCATCATCCATGGCGCTGAGAAAGCCGAGAACCTTCTTCGGGCTCAGATTTTTGTGTATGTAGTGACGTTGCCGGTGACGCAAAAAGGGGAAAGGGAGCATCAGTCCAAGCGCGCCGCTCAGTCGGATCAATGCACGGGCCTGGCTCTGGAAATCGCCGGGCCGGTTTGTGCGGACAAAGGATGCCATATCCCTCAAGTCGATGCACACGCCGACAGACGTATCCACATAGGGAATGCGTCGGAGGGTACGGTGAACCAGGCCCGCGGTCAGAAGGGTGGCAAGGGGATGGTGGACATGCACAACCCCCATGCGTGCATAGGTTTGACCGATCGCCTCGGGCTCGGAGGTGCCGTGCAGCCACCGCATGAGGTTCTGCCCGGGGGCCGCAAGCAGGCAATTCGGCTCAACGGCCCCGGCCATCAAACACCGTCCCGATGCGTTGATCACATGATCCGGATCGGGAAAAGTCTCGCTGACTCTCCCGCCACACAGGTGGAGATCCCGGATCTCACCTCTCCACTGCTGTGCAGGGTCAAAGATGCGAGCCTGTTGTATGACCGTTTTCTTCATAGCCTTGCTCGTTGAGGGCGATCTCCCAATGATTCCAGCTCATGCAGCAATCGTGTCAGGATTTCCTCTGAGGTCGGGTATTCCGTCTTGCCGAGCGACACGATCCTCGAGGCGTTCAACGGGATGCCGTCGGCGCGCAGGTAGACGCCATCGCTTTCCACGCCGGGTAGGGACGCAGGAATGACGATGTCTTTTGCAGAGCCGACATGCGTCTTGAGGGGATCGATGACCACCCGGGGTTTTCCAGCCAGGGATCCGGGAAGCTCCGGGCCTTGGCCCTGCCCCGGACCCGGCTCGATCATGAGGACGCTGGCGACCCTCTGGGACAAGAGATCCCAGTCCAGGGGAGCCGGGTTCGTTCCGGACTGAGAACCGGAATAATCGGCACCCCATGCGGAGGCGTCCTTTTCCAGTGAGACCTGGCAAAAGCCTTCCATGTTGGAACCGGCATTCCAGATCGGAAGGATCACCATCCGCTTCTTACCAAGGGCGTTGATCTCCGCAGCCCCCTGAAACAGGAGATCCAGGGCCGGGTCCGTGATGCGAGCCGGGTCGATAAAGAAAGCGGCGTAAGAAGCTTTTTCCAGGGCACCGGCCAGAAAAGAGAAGTCACGGTGGTCGAATCCCTTCCCTGCAACCGGAACGAGCAACGCCCGGATCAGGTCCGGATCCCTGTGCTCCGGCAACACAAAGAACTGCTGGCACAGGGGTTCCACAAGGGTCTCCTCCGCATCCACCGCCGCCAGGTTTCGATCGTGGTTGCCCCTCTCCGTGTAGCGGCCACGGGCAAAGAAGGAGTATCGGGAAAGATGGCGATGGTGTGTCTTCAGGGGATCGGTACGCCAGAAGAACACAGCGCCTGCATGGTCACGAACCTCGTCCAGCAGAGCCGTGGCCCACCCGTACCGTGCCACCCTCTCATAGAAGCGCCGAACCGCGGGGAAGGACCAGGGCAGCCAGACCCCCCGGAGGGTGCGGGCGACCTCACGAGAGAGACGAATGGCGGACTCCTCGAGGTTGTCCGCTCCCAGGACGAGAACGGGCGCATGGGAGCGGAGAAGCTCGGCGGCACGTTGCAGGGAGTCGGACAGCAGGGAAGGGGAGGGAGAAGGTAGCCGGGTTCCGGCGGAACCCGGGGCGAGCCGGTTCCAGCCGATCTCGCAGAGATTCAGGGTGCGCACGATGCGCCCCTCCTTGACATAAAAGGAGATGTCGTCGCAGAGGCAGCTGCAGCCCGCACAGACCCGGGAGTGGTGCTGGTGGTGGAAATCCGTGAACACCTCCCCCTCCGTCACAGGACCTTCGCCTTCAAGCTCTTCCTGCTCCAGGGAAGCCCGTATGATTTTCTTGTAGCTCAACTCCCCTCCCTGTAATTACACCAGTTCCATGGCATCGGTGGGGCAGTAGTCCGCACAGGCCTTGCACGGGGGTGCCGACGGGATGGCCCGGTTGCAGAGCTCTGGACGGGTCAGACGAACCCGGGCATCCACGATGCGGATCACGGTCACATCATCGGCTCGAGGCCCCTTTCCCAGGGCCACCTCGCGGTTGTTCGCGCCGTGAACCGGGCACACGCTCACGCAGATCCCGCAGCCGATGCAACGCGCATCGTCCACGATCAGTCCGGTGAGCTCGTTCTTCACCCCGCTTCCCAGGATTTCCAACAGGCACTGTCGATTCTCCGCGAACGCCGGTCCGTCCATCTCCGGGCAATCTTCCGGCTTCACGTCCCGGGTGAGAAGGTGGCCGGCAAACCCCATGCAGTTCGTCCCGCACTGGCCGCAGTTCGTTTTGGGCAGAAGCTCGTAGAGCTCATAGATGGATTTGATGGCCACTTAATCGAACTCCTCATCCATGATCTTGTCCGTTGCCTTGTTGGCGATATAGGTTGCAAAACCCGCCAGGTTGGGATTGGCGAAGTAGTGCTTGAAATCATCGTCACGGGGCCAGCCGATCAGGCAGTCCACCTTTCCCTTGTCCGGGTTCACGAGCCAGATCTGAAAGAGGTGGTCCTTGATGGGGAAGTACCAGTCCTCCTTTTCGATCAGGAACTCGATCATGTAGTGTTCCGAGACCGGCGGGAGGGCCAGGACATAGTCCACTGTGTCCTTGGCAAAGCACTTGGCAGCGGCAAGCTCCCGGAGACCCTCCACGGCCTGGTTGATTCCATCCCTGACCACGAAGATCATTTTGTGCCGCTTGTCCCCATCGGCCCTGTTCGCCGCCAGGTCCGGCTTCATGAACCCCAGGGGTTTCGGTTCCTCGATGCGGTACCCTGCGTACGCGAGGAATTCCTTGAGCGCCCCGTTCACCTGCTCGGCTGAGAAGAGGGGCTTTTCGTCATACGTCCGATGCCAGTGTTTCCGGTCCTCATGTTCCATAAGAATATCTCCTTGGACCATCAGGGCGCCTCATCCGGCCAATCCTCGTTGGGCTTGGGGATCTTCAAAGATGCCGGCTCCCCGTCCTGCCAGAACCTCTTCACGATGGGGTGGTTGTTCTCCACCAGGAAATCCTTGAGCGTGGGGATGTCGGTGCCCACCTCCTCGGTGGGAATCTTGTCATAGACCTCTTCCGGGATGCAGTCGGCCAGAAGCAGCTTGTACTCCTTGGGCATCCACACGATCCGTTCCCATCCCCCATCGCCCTGCAGGAATTTCTTGGACTTGGGAGTGCGTATGGAAAGGCCCATGGTGCCGTGGTTCTGGTTCCCCCCGCTCATGAAGCCGGCCATCTTGGAGAAGTTGAGCCCGATGGGCGTCTCCCCGGGATGGCGGCGGTCCACGAGCCCGATGCCGTCGAGCTCCGGGATGTAGAAGGCTGCCGCCTCGAAGCAGCCGCAGTTGGTCTGCGGGTAGCGGAGGGAGCTGTACAGGTTGACGCCCTTGACCGTTCTCGAGGAGCGTTCATACACGGTCTGGTCCACCCCTGTGTACCGCCCCATCACAGGGTCGATGCATTCCCCCTTGGGCATCACAAAGGAGTATCCATAGGGATCGATGTCCACAATGGCCTTGGCACCCAGGTAGCTCATGATGCCGCAGTAGGGGTTCCGCTGCGGGGTGATGCAGCAGACGTGGTTGGGGGCAAAGGTCTGGCAGAGCGTGCAGCCGTAAAAGGCGTCCACGTCCTCGTCCTCCAGCCCCATGAGGCGGGCGTCGTAGGCCTCCCATTCCGGGCGGATGGTTGTGTCCAGGACCCGTTGAATCAGGTCCCGGCCGCCCACCTCCTCCGCGCCGATGATGATCAGCGCCTCCACCTTCTCCACCAGGGGGAAGTTGATCTTGGCCATGCCCAGCAGCGACTGGCCCATGCGCTGCCAGTTGTTCTTGTGCGCGGTCTCCCTGTTCATGCGGATCCAGATGGTGTCGCGGGTGTTCACCAGCATCCATCCCTCCCCCTGTTCAAAGGGCATGAACCCGGCCCGGATCAGGGGATCCACGTGGTCCTCGTTGAGCTGGCTCCCCCAGCAACGAAGCCAGATGCCGAAGGGGAAGGTGCTGCCCGGCTCGATCTCCGGGATGTCGGGCCCGATGAGCTCGATGCGGCCGTCTTCCACCCGTTCCTCCTCGTTGACAACATCCACATGGATATAGCTCTGATATCCGTGCTTGGGGCCGCCGAGCTCCATGTACATGTCGTTCTTCCGTATCTTCTGCCCCATCCATCGTGGCGAGATCTCGATCTCCACGTCTTCGAAGAGCTCATCCAGCTCCGTGGGCGCCTGAAAGACTCTTCCTTTGGGCAGCTTCACTGCGGGAATTCCTATCATGTCTCTTGCCTCCTGCTCCTGTGAGAACGGACGTCGACCCAGGCCTTCGGCTCCTGTCACCGACCGTTATTGAATCCTCGATTTCTCTTGACCTGACTTCCGAAAAAGACTCCGAGGGAAGACATCTCCGTGTTCCGAGGATGATCTTCTTGTAGCATCGGGGTTACCCCAGTTCCTTGAGCAGTGCGTCCAGGTTCTGCTTCCATTCCCGGAGGGGAATCGCTCCCATGCTGAGGTCCGCTTCCGGGAGATCTCCGGGGCCCAGGTGAACGATGTCGATATCATGGATTCCGGCCGTCATTCCCCTGAGAGACTGCGGGTGGTACCCGAGAAGCAGGAGAAGGTCCGGCCGATCCTCCATGAGCGGTTCTTTCCATTCCTCTTCCAGAAACCGGAAGAGTTCGGCAAGCCACATCTTCTTGGACTTGACCTCGCTCTCCTTTTCCTGGAGGGCCACCACGGTATTGCCCGTGGCGGCCACGGGACAGCCGAGCAGGCTCGCCAGCTCCCCTGCATAATCAATGAGGGGTTTGCCGTCGAGCCGGATTCGATCGCACCCGTCGCCTGCCACCACAAGGGGCCGGGCGTGTTTTCTGACCTTCTGTGCCCACTGATTCGCCTCAAAGTTCGCCATGGCTCTACTCCTTCACCGCTTCACGCATGATCAGGCGCTCCACCATGGTGGCGTAGCGCCCCTGCTTGATTGCGTATTCATCAATGTACTGTTCCATGGAGACAAGGTCCCCGTCCCGGTTCCGAACCTTTCGGGCCGTGGTGCGGTCCACCTCCCAGCCGTGTTCGTCCCGGAGGATCTTCAGAAACCGCATGCGTTTCATGACATGGAGTTCCAGCGGGCTTCTCAGGTAGTAGGTCCAATCGTCCGGCAACTGCCCGAAGTACTTCTCATGGATCTCCGTGTAATTGTCGATGGTGGACAGGCGCGGGTCCCGCAGCGCGCAGGTGGTGAAGCAGAGCTTGAGCGCCATGGTCACGGCTTCCTCCCGTGTCTCCACCGGGTAGATCAGGTGCGGCGGGGAGGGGTACACCTCCCGCGTATCACCGGTCAGCCCGTCGTACATGGTCCAGTCGGGCCTGTG
>CAZSUQ010000189.1:0-8359 GCA_964609935.1 uncultured Thermodesulfobacteriota bacterium
CAGCAACTCTTCAAAGTTCTGGCGCGCACCCACGACCTGTCCGCACCGGTAAAAAAATGTGTTTACGTAAGGGAGCAGTCCTGCAAAATTATAAACCACGGACCGCATCAGCCTGGGCCTTTCCAGCCGTTTGGTCAGGTCAATGGCAAGCATCACACCGTCGATGGGGATCACGCCGCTGTGATTGGGCGTGATCAGCACGGGACCCTCTGTGGGCACATGTTCGATCCCCTCACTCTCCACGCGGAACCAGTATTTGTAGAACATTTGCCCGAGCATAAAAACGAGCATGGCGGACTCGAGTTCCAGCCCGAAGGAGTCATACCCGAATCCCAGATCATTGATCTTGATCTGGTTCAGTTTTTCGTAATCCTCCGGAAACAGGGTCTTGAAGAGCCGTTTCACACGCGTACGGTCCTTCTGTCGCATTTCAGATCCCCTTCCTGTTGAATCGCCCCGACATTTCACGATCAGGGCAGGTCTACCGGAATATCAATGCTTCTTCACCCCGGTCCGCCCTCACTCGATAGTTTCCTTCAGTTTCTGAAGGGACCTGGAAAACTCTTCCCGCGCCTTATCCAGTCCCTGCTTGAGGCCCTCCCACGCTTCATCCGTGGCCGCTGCCAGTCCCTTTAACGAGTCCTTCAATCCTTCCATCTGCCCTTCCAGATCTTCCATGTGCTTGTAGGACTCGATCTTTCCCTTTGCAAAGAGTTTTTTAGCTCTGGCCTTGAGTAGATTGAACTTTGCCCGTTGCTCCTCGAGCTCTGCTTCGGCCAGCTGGCGATACGCTTCCTTTTTTCCCATGGTCCCTTTCTCTCCCAGTCAGTGAATCAAACTGCCTCAATAAGCCGATGTCCCCTTTTCAACCCGGAGGGACTCATCAAGCGGATGGCTCCCCTTCCGTTTCGGTGCAGGGGATCCTCACAGCAAAGGCGGCACCCCCGCCGACCTTGTTCTCCCCCTCGATGTCACCTCCTACAGACTTCAGGATGGTGTAACAGACATAAAGACCGAGTCCGTGATGGTTGGATGATTTGGTTGAAAAGAAAGGCTCGAACAGCTGTTGTTGGGCCTTGTGGTCGATCCCGTTTCCCGTATCCTCCACACGAATCGACACCATGCCTTCCTTTTTTCCTATGTCGATCCGCAACGCGCCTCCCTGCGGCATGGCATCCAGGGCGTTCCGGATGAGGTTGAACAGGACCTGGCGGAACTGGCTCGGGCGGATGGCGGCAAAGACAGAGTCCCCGGCCCACGTCAGGTCCGTCATCACGTTTCCTTTCCGGAGCTCGGGCGCCATGAGGTGCAAGAGAGACTGGACCGCTTCATCCACGCCGGTCACCTGGTTCTCTCCCGGCCGTTCGTCACGGAAACCGAGCAGGACGCGAATCAGCCCCGCTATCCGGTCCACCTCCTCCTGGATATCCCGCACGATGTCGTCAACATCCTCCCCCGCCTTGACCCGGCCTGTAAGGAGGCGCATGCTCGTTTTTATGATGGCCAGGGGATTGTTGATCTCATGGGCAAGCCCCATGGCCAGCTGACCGGCAACCACCAATCGTTCGGATTTTACGAGCTGGGCTTCGAGCTTCCTCCTGCGCGTAACGTCCTGGACCACCACGAGGAAGCTTTGGGGCTCCCCGTTTCGCATGAGCAGGGTGTAGTGAAGGAAAAGGTACAGCATGTGACCGTCACGGTGGAAAGCTCTCACCTCGAAGGGGACAAAGATGTCGGGACCGCTTTCCAGCGCCTCGGTGATCTTCTTCTCCACCAGAGGGATGTCCTCCGGCACCACGACTTCCTGCCAGCGCATGGCGAGTTGTTCTTCCATCGTGTAGCCGGATATCTCCAGCAGCTTCTTGTTCACATAGGTAAAGGTTCCCTCCAGGTTGATCGTATACGTGCCCAGCGGGGCATCGTCCAGGAACTCTCTGTACCGCGTCTCCTCCCCCCTCCTGTGCAGGATCTCGTTGCGCAAAAGAAGAATGATGACACCGGTGCCTCCCGCAAGGAGGATGCTGCTCATCAAGGCACTCTTCCACGGAAAAGGGCTTGTGCCGTGGAACCCTTCCACCATCCAGGGAACGAGGACGATGAAGAGAAAGAGGAGGATAAAAATTCCCCGGAGGCGGCTTATGGGATATCCAAAGATGATCATTCTATCTCAATCTTCTGGGGTTTGCGTCCCTTCTGATTCTTACCTGAAGGTTGGAGCAGAGTCAAAAATACCCTCGTTCCCCTGGAAAACCGGGATGTTGGATCCTGCAGGTTCAGATTCTTAAAAGAGAGAACAGGACTCGAAACGGGAAAGCCTTTTTTCTTCGTGTCTTTTATCGTAAAATAATGGATTTGGAATCACTTCAAACAAGGAAAGGTGAAAAGAATCATGATCGACGTGGGTGTAAGTGACATGGCCATTTATGTTCCTCAGCTCTATCTGTCTCATGAGGAACTGGCCGAAGCGCGGGGTGTTCCCAAGGAAAAATTTCAAGCAGGACTCGGCAACTACAGGATGTCCATCACTCCCGACTGGGAGGATTCGGTGACCATGGCGGCGAATGCGGCCATACAGCTATTGGAAAAAACCGGGACGCCCCCCACAGAGATCCACCAGATGGTCGTGAGCACGGAAAGCGGCGTGGACCATTCCAAGCCCGTTGCGAGTTTTGTGCAAGGGTTACTGAATATCGGGGAGCGATGCCGGATCTACGAGATCAAGCACGCCTGTTACGGTGGAACAGCCGGAATCGTCAACTCCATCGACTGGATCTATCGGAACTACAACTCCAACAAGAAGGCCCTGGTCATCACCACGGATCGTGCCCGCTACGGATTCCAATCCTCGGGCGAGCCCACGCAGGGGGCAGGGGCCGTGGCCCTGCTGATGGAAAAGAATCCCCGTCTTTTCTCCGTGGACACCTCTTTGAACGGCATCTTTTCCAAGGATGTGTTTGATTTCTGGCGCCCCACGGGACATCGGGTCCCTGTTGTGGACGGGAAGTATTCCATTGAGTGTTACCTGATGGCCCTGGAAGCCTCCGTGTCTCATTTCCAGAACAACCTGGGGATCAAGAGAGGCAAACTCCTGGATAGTGTTGATTACCTCATCTACCACATGCCTTTCACCAAGATGGCGAGAAAGGCGCACCGCCATCTCGTCAATTCCGAGCACAGGGAACTGCCCGATGAAGAGCGGGAGGGGATCTTTCAGAGGACGTTCGATCAGATGGTGGAACCCGGGCTCCTGGGTGCGAGGGAGGTGGGTAACATTTACACAGGCTCGGTCTACATGGGTCTTGTGAGCCTTTTGCAAACCGAAGGAAAGAAGATGGCAGGGAAAAGGGTCGGCGTGTTCAGTTACGGCAGCGGCTGCGGAGCAGAATTTTTCCTTTGCCACTTCAAGAAGGGAATCAGCAAGAACGTAAAGGGGATCCGGTTCCAGGAGCAGCTGGAACGAAGAAGAGAGATCAAGTTCAACGAATACGAGGAAGTCTATTCCAAGACCCGGGAAGAGATCTCCTATCATCCGGACGAGGTACTGCCCTTCAAGGACACCTTTACGCGGTTCGTGTTCACAGGCTTCAAGGATCACAAAAGGCAGTATGCATAAAGGACGGCCCTGTCCACCTGAAAACCTTGATCAGGGAAGGAAGCGGCAGGTCCCCGGCTCCACGGGGCAGGGACAGTCCGGTTCCGGGGTCTCTTCATCCGCATAGCCTTCTGCGTCAAAGAATTCGGCCATCTGATTCTGGTAATAGGCCGACCAGTCCACCGGGATCTCCGGGTTGTAGAAGGCTGCCAGCAGCCAGTGCATGCCGCGGTTCACAGGATCCACGTACAGATGGGAAACACAGTCGTTTGAATAGGGGAATCGGATATAGGAGTATCCGGCACCCCGATCCCGGTTGTCGATCAGAGGCGCCGTGTGGGGATTGCATTCCATGGACAGGCCTTCTGTAAAACCGTCCACATCGTAACGGGGCTCATCCACGCAGGAACGCTCATCCCGGCACCCTGAAACCTCGGAGTCCGGAGAGACACAGTCGCAGTCCTTGTAATTGCCCACCATCACATCCCGACTCTGCCAGTGAAGCTGGATACAGTCGCAATCCCTGGAAATCTCCTCCCAAGTGGACCCGCATGCCCCCAGATCCCTTGGCCACCCGTCGCATTGGTTCGACTCCGATCCCATGAGGCCGGCGACCCGGGCCAGAGCCACCTGGGCATTGATGGGTACGAACATGTCTCCAGGCACGCTGGCCACCATGAGATTCTTGGCTGGATGCACGGGCCGCCCGGATCCGCCAAGCGGCTCGAGGAACCAGTGGCGTGCATAGTTGATAGGGTCCGCCGCCTCCAGGGCGATCTGTCCGAGGTTGATGAAGAACCGGAAATCGGGCGTGTTTCTGCTCTTTCCCATCCCTTCCTGAGGTGCAACGGCAGCGATCCTGTCCGCTGCCGATCCATCCTTGTTGAGGGACGTGATCAGGATCCTGTCCCCCTTGTCCGAGGCGATTCCCCTCGAAAAGCAGCCCTTTGTTCCGATCAGGTTCGCTCCGCCCTGAAAAACACTGGCTCCCCGGCATTCCCCTTCCTCTCCCCACAACTCTTCCCGGTTGACGGTGGCATGTTCACCGTTGTCCTCGTTGAGAATATGCAGGGCGCCCCCTGCCGGGATGGAGATCTCCTGGATGTGGACCGGCATGGTGGCGCTCCACATGGACTCGCTTCCAAGCCCCTCGGTGAGCAGGGATTTCTTTCCCCTCTTGATGAATGAGACCTTGAGTACCGTGTCATCTTTTTCCTGGCTGCCCTCATCCAGGGAAGGCTCTCCCACGATAATCGGCCCGAGCACCTCGTGGTAGATGCGGTCGATCACGGCGTGAAGATCCATTCGCGTCATGATGTCGGTCAATCCCCCGCCCGGGACGGATACGGCCGAGGTCTTCACGCCCGGCTCAACCGCCATGAGGATGCTGTTGGTGATGCCGCCAAAGGAGAGCCCGCTGCGGTAATACCGCTGCGGCCCGATGATTTCACCGGGTTTCTGTCCTGCGTCGTAAGGGGCATAGGCATGGGCCCCTCCCAGGTCCAGGATCCCGTCGGCGTTGAAGTCTCCGGCCAGCAGGTAGGGCTCGATCTCCCCTTCTTCCGTCACCTGTTCCGTGCTGTCAAGGCCTTCCAGCCCCTGCTCCTCAAGACTTTCTTGATCCAGTCCCTTCAACAGCTGAAGCAGCTGCATATGCTCCACCATGTGCTGCCGGATTCGGTCCCGGGACTTGAAAAGATCGGCCGTGAAGATGGCTCCATGTTCCGTGTTGCCGTCCCCGTCGAGGTCTTCCGACCTCCCCTCCACCAGGAGCTGAGCAAGAAACCCGCTCTTCAGGAAAACCTCCAGGGCATCGTTGAAGGAGCCCGGCACCGGTTCGCATTTCTGGAACACAGCACAGTTCAGGAACTCCATCACAGGCTTTCCCAGTTGGTCCAGCATCCCCTGCAACCTATCGACCCATTCATCTCGGCATGCTTCCTGTTCTTCCACGGGGAGATCCCCGCAAAGACCCTTTGCAACAGCGAACACGATGGAGTCCAGAAGGACCTGCACATCCTGTATGGAAACGATGGGCTCATGCTTTGGAACGGTTATGGCCACGGTTGCGTATCCGTGCCTTGCCCATGTGTTTGCCTCGGTAATGATCTGCCACCTGAGGGCAGGGATCCCGTGGGCATGAATGACCACCGGGAAGGGAGGCTGATGATCCTCGCCGGGTTTTGGGATGGCGATCATCCAGGGGATTTCCAGGGCCTCCACCTGTGCCTGCCCCGTACGGTAATCCATGCGAAACATTTCGGTCCCAGACTCCTGGAAATTCGGCACACGGAGGGTGCCGAACACGAAATAATCAATGGCATCCAGGGAAACGGACATCCTTGCGTTCCTCCCGAGGTCCGCATCAATGAAGAGGATCCCCGCAGCCCGGATGAGCCCTTCGGTGTCGAGGATTCCCATGAAGGCATCGAGCAGCTCGGCCTGCAGGATCCATCGGTTGTCCCTGCACGGATTGTCCCCGCCGGGTGAACAGAAAAGCTGATCCAGGTCTGTCTCGGTATCCGCGACCCCGGTGATCTCCGGAGGATAGCGATCCGGAAGGTAGGCCATGCGTCCCGTGCCCCGGATACCGTCGGAGATGGTCTCCAGATCCCGGGTGGTGGTCTGGGTGGTGAAGGACCATGCAAAGGCCACCTCCTCCTGGCCGATACCCTCTGCGGCAAGGAGATCCCGTACACGCAGAAAACTCTGCAACTGGCTCGCGTGCACCGGTTTCGTGAAGGGGGAGCGTACCGAATAACCGTTCCTGCCCGTCACCCCGCGGGTGAGCACGACCATGTATTCGGTCTGCTGGTCCATGGGTAGAAGGACGCGGAGAAAGAGGGTATTGGTTTCCCTTTCATAGAAATCCACAAAGTCCGGCGACCCCACACTCCCTTGATGGGCCGGGTTGAACAGCATCTGTCTTTCAAAGGAAAAGGGCGAGTGAGGTGGAAAGGGCCAGGGCGCGATCTCCACAGGGTACGCGGATCGGCTCCTGTCCGCCGGCAGGTCCAGCGGAATCTCCTCTCCGAATCGTTTCGAGTCGGGATCCACATTGAACAGTCGGATGCTGTCCGGGTTTACGGTGTCCAGGTCCAAAGGCTTGTCAAAGGAAACAACGATGGGCGCAAAGGTGCCGAACCCGTCAAGCCTGTTGATCTCGTCCCTGATCCCCTCCTCGAACCGTGTGGGAGCCGTATGCCGGATGTTCAGCCTCCGCTCCGTGGGTGTGTTCCGGTCCATGACCGTGGAAACATTGTTGGGCAGGGGAACGAGCGGATTGGGGTGGGCCAGGGGATCGAACACGACGCGGGGGCCGGGTCCGGAAGCAGCGTCAGGGACCTCCAGCCCTGTTCGTTCACCCGACAGACAACCGATGGAACCGATGAGGAACATGACGACGAAGACAAGTCCAAGATTCCCTGATTCACGCCTGCACATTCATCTCTCCTGTCGGGATCATCGAAAGTGACCACCCGGATGAAGGTCCCCCCGTAAAACGACCTGGCTCCGAAACGCCGTGAAGATTCCACCAGGTCAAATCCAGAGACAAGGGCTACGGGACCGGGAACAGAAGCGGGTACTCCTGAGCCAGAAAAGCCTCTTTGAGCTGTTTCTTGTCCTTGTTGAAGAAGGCCTTGACGATGGCCTGATACGCACCTCCGGCGTTGTTGCCCACTGCGTCCAAAGGGCTTCGTCTGGCCCCATGCTCGTAGTCAACGGCCAGCATGCCGAACCGGGGAATGAAGCTCCCCCATTCGTAATTGTCGAACAGCGTCCAGTAGCAATATGCCTCCAGCGGCCTTCCCTGGTTCCTTGCCCGCAGACACTCGAACAGGTGGGCCTTCAACATCTCCACGCGGTTCGCACCGTCCGGACGGGGCTCGCCCCTCCCCTTGCGATGGGCATAGGACATCCCGTTCTCAAGGATATGGATCGGCATGCCCTGTGCCAGTTCGGCATAGGCGTCTACAAATCCTCCGAGTCCCTCGGGCACCAGCCCCCATTCCCAGGGATCCTTGCGGATGTGAATCCAGAAGGGTGAGCTCGTGTCCAGCAGGTTGCCGAGGAATGGGTCGTAGTAGTCAAAGGACAGGACATCCATCCAGGGGACTTTTGCATCCTTATCCAAAACACGTTCCACAAGGCCGGGCATGGGCTGCCTGCCGAACCTTCGCTCCATCAGGGAGATGATCAGCTTCTCTGCAGCCCTTTGCCTCCACGTCTGGTTCTTCTTGCACGGAGACTGTGCCACCTGTGCATCAAAGATCCTTCTCCGTTCCTGAAAGTATTCAAGAACGGACTGCCGGGTCATCCCTTTCCTTGGCCCATGGAGGATGTCCAGGATCATGAAGTCCATGGGATAGGCCGCACTCGCCCAGCCGTTCATCGTAACCGTGGGTCTGGGCCACCCCTGCTCCTCGTGGATCCTGTGGATCTGCTCATAGGCTTCCAGGTGGGCCAGGATGAAATTCTCGAAAGAGGTTACGAAATCGCCCCGACCCCGCCTCCCCTTTCCCCTGGGGTGCACGCGGATATAGTAGGAGGCAAGGGGGACCATGGCAGGCTCGTTGAGGGTAATGTAGTACAGGATAGGGGTCGTTCCGTGATGGTTGACGAGCCGTTCGTTCACGCCCCGGACCGTTTGGTTCACGTATTCGCCGAAGGCCTCGAGCATCCGCTCCCGGTCAAGCCAGGGATCCATGCCCATCCAGAGGGGATGGGTGAAGTGGAACAGGGTGACGAGCGGCTGACGCTGGACCT
>CAZSUQ010000190.1:0-8323 GCA_964609935.1 uncultured Thermodesulfobacteriota bacterium
TTTTCACGAGGGAGCAGGTCAGGTCGGGGAAGTTCTTCTCAAGAGCACCCTTGACGTGTTCCGCCTGCCACACCGCCAGGGGGCTTCGTCGTGTTCCGATTCGCAGGCTGCGATGCATGATCTTCCCTTCTTCCCAAAGAAGGTTGCCGGGGGGCTGCTTCCTACCCCTTGCTCGAAGGCAACGAGAACAGGCGCCTCACAACCGCCATAAGGCCCTCTGAATCCCCGTGCTTTTCAGCCAGCTTCATTTCCTTGATGGGCTTATGCAGGATCTTGTTCACGATGGCCCGGCTCATGGCCTCGAGGACCTTTTCCTGATCCGGCCCGAGAGACGTTTTGAGCAGGGACATGGCCTTGTCGAGTTCGTGCTTCCTTATTTTTTCCGCTCTGTCACGCAAAGAGACGATGGTGGGAACCAGGTCCAATGTGCTCAACCAGTGCAAGAACTGTCTGACCTCCTCCTGCACGATCTCCTCTGCCTTTTTCAGTTCCTTTCTTCGTTCTTCCATGTTGGTTTTAAGCACGTGTTGAAGATCATCCATATCATACAGATAGACGTTCTCCAGTTCGTTCACCCTGGGATCGATGTTCCGGGGGACCGCGATGTCGATGAGGAAAATCGGCCTGTGCTTCCGGCTCCGCAGGATATCCCGCACCTGATCCATCTGCAGGATGTACGTAGGCGCTGCCGTTGAGCAGATCAGGATGTCGATCTCCGACAGATGTTGATGGAGTGAATCCAGCGGAACGGCCCGGCCCTCAAAATCCCTTGCCAGCCGCTGGGCGTTTTCCATGGCCCGGCTTGCAACCAGGATACGGGCGATTCCGTTAGCGGCAAGATGCTTGGCCGCAAGCTCGGCCATCTCTCCTGCGCCTGCGAGCATGGCGGTCCGTTGGGAAAGTTCCCCGAAGATCTTTCGGGCCAGCTCCACGGCAACATAGCTCACGGACACGGCCCGTGAAGCCAGCTCCGTTTCCGTGCGCACGCGCTTGGAAACGGAGAAGCTTTTTTCAAGCAACCGGTTGAGAACGACCCCGACGGATTCCTCCTGCACGGCTTCTCGGTACGCATCCTTCACCTGTCCGGCGATCTGGGGTTCCCCGATCACCATGGAATCCATTCCCGAGGTCACACGGAAGAGATGAGCGATGGCTTTGTGGATATCACATTGGTAAAAAAGGTCTTCCCATCCCCCTTCCTGAATCTGGAATTGGCCCTTGAACAGATCCAACACCACCTCCTGGCCGCGGAAGGCGTCTTCCTCCACGATCAGATAGAATTCCACTCGGTTGCAGGTGGACAGGATGAGCGCTTCCTGGATCCCCGGCTGCTCCATGAGCCAGCCAAGAGCCGCAGAGCGGGACGGTTTATCGAGAGCGAGCCTTTCCCGCACCGCAACCGGTGCTGTTTCATGATTCAGACCGATACAGAGGATCTTCATGGGGACTACTTCATAAAGTGTGAAAGCTTGAGGAAGGTGAGAAGGATCACGAGGAATCCCACTATGTTCAGCCACGCTACGCGACGCCCCCGCCATCCTGAGATAAGCCTCCCATGCAGAATGGCTGCATAGAGAAACCAGGCCAGCAATGTTGCCGTCTGTCTCCCGTCCTGCCACTCGATATACCCACCCTGCACGGTTTTCAGCCAGATGGATCCTGTTAGGATTCCCAGCGTAAGAAAGGGAAACCCTATGCTGATGCACCGGTAGCTCAACCGATCCAGCACGTCCAGCGGCGGCAGGCGATAGTATAAGGCACCGATTTTTTTCTTTTTCAGCTGCCTCTCCTGAATCAGGTACATGCCGGCGAGGCAGGCGGAAACGCCCAGGAGCGCGTCCCCCAGAAAGGCGAACCATATGTGAAGAGGGAGCCAGCGGCTCGGCAGGAGTTGGGCAAGCCTGTCCGGGAGAACCGTTTCACGAGTGTCAAAGATTAACGACAATAGCAGTCCCAGGGCCACCGGTGTGACAAAGGCCCCCAGCACGGGCAGGGTGTGTCGAACCTGGATGATGAGATACACGGCAACGATCAGCCAAGCGAATAAGATCTGGGCCTCGAAGCGATTGGTGGCCGGTGTATACCCGATTTCAGCGTAACGGGCCACGATGGTCGCCGTGTGGAAGAGGAATCCCCCGATGAGCAGGATACGGGAAACCTTCCAGACGCGATTTTTCAGCCAGGCCAGGTAAGAAAGGTAACCAAGTGCGGCCAACGAATAAAAACCACCGGTAATGTAGTAGAGAATAATTTCCATGAAGGGATTTTGGGTACAGTAATTGAGTGAGTTTGCAACGCCTCGTGTTTCTGAAAAACTCTAATATATCAAGCCGTTCCTCTCAATGTAGCTTCTTCCATGGAGTCTTGCAAGATGTCCTGCAAACGTGTAGCTCAAACCCGGCTTCCTCGAACGGATCCAATGCTTCACCGTGAAAAGATGATGATCACCGCCCGCATGACGAAAAAAGCCACCCAAGCAGGGCGGCTGTTTTCGTTGAGGGGAAGGACCTATTGATTTCCCGGGGTATTCTGGGTACTTTTGAAAAGAATGTGCAGGGCACTTATGCATAACAAGGAGTCGAACGTGATGGAAGATACCAAGGCCCCTGAATCCGATGTCCTGAAGGTCGAAGAAAGCACCTTGAGAGTCAGTTACAGGCTGCTTTCCGATTCGATCCTGGACCGTCTCAAACGCATGGAAGCGAATTCTCTCATCACCAACTTCATGCTCCTCCTGGCGTTCCATTTCCCGTTTGTCGACATCGTCATCAGGATGGCCATCACGTTCGTTCTGAATGTACTGGTGTACTTCATCAACGACTTTATCGATGTCGAGATTGACCTGGCCTCTCCCGAAAAGGATCACTCAAAAGCCCGTTATTTAAAGGAGCACAAGAGGAAGGCTTTCGCGCTCATTGTGGGTGTGAGCGGCGCTCTTCTCATCTTGAGCCTTTTGTACAGCCCCAGTGTCTGCTTTGGCGTCATCCTGGCGCTGCTGATTATCTTTTATTACACGGACTACCTGAAGAACATGGCTTACTTCGACGTCATTGGCTGCTTCGTCTGGGGTGTGGCCATGGCATGGCCGGCCATCCCTGATTTCTCCCCCCAGGGGATCAAGCTGATCCTTCTTATCGGCCTCTTTACGGCCTGCTTTGAGATTGTCCAGTGCGTGAAGGATTATGAATTCGACAAGAAGTATGATCTTCGGACCACTCCCATCGTGATCGGGATTTCCAACTCCTTTATCGTGGCTCGTGTCCTCTACGTGTTTTCCACACTTTACGCCATATTTGTGCTCGGTCAGCCTCAGGGGATCTTGCTGCTCGTGCCGATCTTCTACCGTACGGACCAGGACATGGCAACCTACTGGATGAAGCTTCGGGTCGTGTTCGGAATCGTGTGGCTGTCCATTATGGTACGGTTCTTCTTTGGCTGGTAAAGCGGGTAGCGAGCACGCCTGGACCTTTGAAGCCATGCCAGGGAGCCGGCTACCTCTGCAAGCGTTGCAGACCGGCCCTGCCTACCCCGTAAAACGCGGCGACGGGATCTGCCTCGATCAGATAGAAGGTTCGATCCGGGAAACGGGACATGAGCCGCCTGTCTTCCTCTCCCAGGGAGTGTGCAAAAAGAAGAGGCTGCCGGAAATCCATCCGGTTCCGGATGAGATAGAAGGGGATGTCCCTGCGCAGTTGTTCCGTGGATTCCTTGTCCTGGAACCTGGGTATGAAGAAGTCGGGTTTCGTCTTGACGAATACAATCCCCTCCCGGATATCCTGCTCCTCCAGGAGTCGTACGTGGTCGGTCATTCCATGGACCCAGCGATGCAGATAAACGCTTACGGTTATGGCCAGGCAGATATTGAGGACCAGGCAGAGCAGGAATCCGTAGGCCAGACCGTGCAGGACCCTCTTCTCCCCCCATTTTTTTCTTACGAAAGAGAAGGTGCGGCCGATTCCCGTTGCAAGGGATATGGCCAGGAATCCATAAACCGGAAGATAATAGCGAGGCCCGTACTCCCATCCTCCGGGCGGGGCATAGAGGAGATAAACAAGGAAGAGGCAGAGGCAGCCGAGCAGCAAAACCCTTACCCACCTCCCCGGTCGAATCAGAACCGGGAGAAGGAAGACAAGGGCAAACGGAAAGATCCAGTAATTCAGGGTCAGGATTCGCTTGAACAGCATCTTGATCGCCACCACCGGTGTATGATGGCTGGAGAAGCCGAACAGTTCCTCGGGGCCGCTGAACTGGGAGACGATGTACAGATACCGGGACTGGCTGCAGTAGAGCTCAAAAGGAGCCAGGGAGAGATCCCCGGTGCTCAACCACTGGTAGAGCACGGCAAGACAACCACACAGGAACAGGGGGGCACAGAACAGAAAGAGATTCTTCCACCCTCCCTGTTCCCGGCGCAGCAGGTCCCAGAGGAGAAGGAGGCCAAAAGGGAATCCAACGACGAGATCAAAGTAGCGTGTGAGAAAGGCTGCACCCAGGCAGCCTCCCGCGAGCAGATAGAACAAGCTTCTCTTTTCCTCTCTCGCCAGCACGAAAAAGAGACCGAAGAATGAAATCCACATGAGTCCGGCAATATGGGAATAATAGGTGGCCGTGTAGAACACGAAATAGGGGGAGAGAAGCATGATGAGCACGGAACCCCTTGCCACGCCCCTTCCCGCCAGCCTTCTGGCAAGCAGGAAGGTGGCCAGAAGTGCCAAGGCACCCGTCAAGGCCGGCATGGCCCTTTGAATGCCCAGAAGCACGGACGGTGTCAGAAGAAGGGACCATCCGGCCTGGAATATGATGAAAAGCCTCCCATCCTTGTGCGCAAAATAGGGCTCATCAAAGAACTCCGGGAGAGGCGGAGCTTCCCCGAACAGCTTTCCATGGGAAAGGGTCCGGGCAAAATCCAGGTAATTGTTTTCGTCAGGGGTAATCCTGTAGTCCTCAAAGACGAAGGCATTGAGGCTGAGGCCCAGTGCCAGGCAGGCAAGAAAGGCTGCGGCAAGAAAGGCCCTGTCTGAAGTCTTCTCGGGCGGGGACAGAACACGCTTCTCGATGACAAAGGCAATCAGAGAGGGACCGAGAAGGACAGCGAGCCCCAGGAGGACCAGGATGGCAGCCACCGGTCTGGACAGGTAAACCAGCATGTCCCGAACGGCCGGGGGAATCGGTTCCCCGGCTTGCTCATCATGGGTGAAGCTCTCCGAGGAAAAGAGTGCTGTTCCGAGAAAGGATGTACGTTCTTCCATCTGAAAAAGGAAGGATCTGCTGAAACACGCAGCCGTGAGGCAGCAGAGAAACAGAAGAATACGGAGCAGTCGGGTATACCGGGGGATCCCCCCCCTCGGCCCCTCACCGGCCTGTACGTGAACCTCTTGATTCATATGCCCTGGACGAACGTTGCGTTGACGGATGGTCTTTCCGGATAACTCTTCGAAAAGATACTATGCTGCCGACATTTTTTCTAGCTGCACCCTTTGGCACAAGGCTGCATGAAAAAAAAGCCCTCCAAGAGGGCCAGAGCACGAAAAATTAACAAATAAAATGGTGGAGGCGGTGGGAGTCGAACCCACGTCCGGAAATCAGGAATTGCGACGTCTACATACTTAGCCTGTCATTTGATCTCACCCGCTGGTGACCCGGCAGGCAGGGGGCCGGCGGGCCAGCCCATGAAAGGTTTCGCCTCATGCCCCCACAGGCAAAGGGCATGAAACTATCTTGCTAATCGGCGCCCTTTCCAGCCCCGCAAGAAAAAGCTGGAAGGACGATGGCCGTCAATTAAGCGGCCATGGCATAGTCATAATCGTTGGCGATTATGTGTTTCCACCTGTTTTACGAGCAAGGTGGGACCTCGGTATGCAGCCGCAACCCCAGCAATCCCCGTCGAAACCATTTCGCCCCCATATGTCTGAAAAACCGGCTTCTCGTACTCGCCAGCCGGTGTTGTCCGGCCAGGGAGAAGGGTAGGGGTGAGAAAAAGGGCCTTGTGGGCCTGCCTACTAGTAGGATAAGTCTTCAGGCCTCCGGATTCAAGTCAAATGCTCGCTTGTTTTGGGGCTAGATCGTGGCAGGGGATGCAGCGGCTCCGGATTTCGAGGGTTTTCTCGGGTTCGGGCAGAAGAATTCCACGGTTCTGCGCAGGCCCTCCTCGAAAGAGACATGGGCCGTGTAGTTCAACAGCTTCCTGCTCTTTTCGATGTCGGCAAGCGAGTGCTTCACGTCGCCTTGCCTCGGCGGCTCGTGGATCGCCTGGATGTCCGTTTTCAGGATCCCCTGCAGGGTGCCGAGCAGTTCGTTCAGGGTGGTCCGCTCACCGCAGGCAAAGTTCATCAGTTCGCCCTGAGCGCCTTCTGCTGTAGCGGCCAGAAGGTTGGCGCGCACCACGTTGTCCACGTAGGTGAAATCCCGGGAGTGCTCACCGTCACCGTAGATCGTGGGCGGAACGCCCTGGGCAAGGGCCACGATGAAGCGGGGGATGACCGCTGCATACTGGGATGCGGGGTCCTGCCTCGGGCCGAACACGTTGAAATAACGGAGGACCACGGTTTCAAGACCGTACAGCTGGTAGAAGACCCTGCAGTACATCTCCCCCACGTGCTTCTGAACGGCATAGGGGGAGAGGGGTTGGGCAGGCATGGTCTCCACCTTGGGGAGCGTTGGGTTGTCCCCGTAGACAGAGGAACTCGCAGCGTAGACGAGCCGTTTGACGCCTGCGTCGCGAGAGGCGATGAGCATGTTCAGGGTCCCGGTGATGTTGCACTCGTTGGTGTTGTACGGGTCCTCTACGGACTTGGGAACCGAGGGGAGGGCGCCCTGATGAAGGACATAGTCCACACCCTTTACGGCCCTGCTGCAGTCCAGCGGGTTTCGAAAGTCCCCCTCCAGCACCTCCACATCATCAATGAACCCGGCCAGGTTCTGCCTCTTCCCGGTTGAGAAATTGTCAAAAATTCGGACACGTTCGTCCTGTTTGACCAGGGTTTCCGCAATGTGTGAACCGATGAATCCGGCTCCGCCCGTAACGAGATACATGGATGCCATCAAGCAACTCCTGATTGCAGGTTTCGATTCTTAATAGTACATCGGAACAACCTGCGCAAGACCTGAGTCTTTTGGAACGATTCGTTCAAATGAATGCAGTCTGTGTGTATGTCAGGGATCGGGATTCTTCACCTTCAGGGCTGCCTGGTAGACCGCCCTCCTGGACAGCCCGTGCCTGTCCGCCAGCTTTCGGGCAGCGTCTTTCAGGGATTCCTCATCCATTTCCTCCAGTTCCTTCAGGGCTTTTTGCAGGGTCTCCTCCTTGTCCTGAAGGCTTGTCGCATTTTCTTCCCTGCCGGCCACAACGATGCAGAATTCACCCCTTGGGGCCTTTTCCCGTACAGCCCGGATCAGGAGGGACAGGGCCCCACGCTCCACCTGTTCAAACCTTTTCGTAAGCTCCCTGCACAGAGCGGCTCTCCTGTCTCCCAGCACCTCCAGCAAGGACTCTAGGGATTTCACGAGCCGGTGGGGCGACTCGAAGAAGATGAGCGTGTGTGGAAGGTGGGCCGCCTCCTCGAGCAGGTTCCTGCACGCCTTCCTGCTTCTCGGAAGAAAGCCGTAGAAGGTGAACCGGTCTGAAGGGAGGCCGGAGAGGCAGAGGGAGAGAACCGCGGCCGACGGCCCGGGGATCGCGGTCACCGGGATCCCGGCTTCCACGGCCGCCTGAACCATGCGGTACCCGGGGTCGCTGATGCCGGGGCTCCCGGCATCGGATACGAACGCAATATTCATACCGGCCCGGAGGGACTTGATGAGTGAAGGGACCCGCTTCTGCTCGTTGTGCTCATGACAGCTCACCATCCGGCCGGAGATCTCGTAACGGGAGAGGAGTTTCCGGGTTCTTCGCGTATCCTCGGCCGCGATGAGATCCGCCTCCTTCAGGACACGCAGGGCGCGCAGGGTGATGTCTTCCATGTTCCCGATGGGCGTGGCCACCAGGGCAAGTGTGCCGGGTTGTCCTTGCTGCTTGCCGGATTCGCGCGTCATCGGTCTTTGATCATTCCCTGAGCTCAAAGGCGTCCGGGATGTGCCGGATACGAGGAGATGATTCCCGGATCTCCACGCTGAGCACATCGAACCGTGCGGGCATGTCCTCCATCCCGTTCTGCTGGATGTAGGCCAGTGCAGCCCGTGATATCTGTCTCTGTTTCTTCCGGTCCACCGTCTCTTCAGGGGAATGCCCGGCGGAAGCCTTGAGGCTTCTCACCTCGACGAACACCAGTTCCCCTGACTTTTCGGCTACGATGTCGATTTCCGCAAAACGGGTTCGGTAATTGCG
>CAZSUQ010000191.1:0-8282 GCA_964609935.1 uncultured Thermodesulfobacteriota bacterium
TTCCCGTTCTTCAGCATGACGACCTCCTTCAAGACGTCCGGTTTGAAAAGGATTCCAACAAGGGTCATCCGGAAGGCATCATCCTTCCGTAGGTGGTTGTGGTGTCGTGTCGGCCTTTGTGTATGGATCCGTTGTGCCCGTCAATGGCGATCCAGTCCCCGCTTTCGATGACAAGGTCCTGGATCGTGCTTCTCCCCTGTTTTTCCTTTACCTGCAACTCCCGGCATCCCACAACGCATGTCTTGCCCAGACGATAAGCCGTAACCGCTGCGTGAGATGTACTTCCGCCCCGAGCCGTGAGGACCCCGTCCACCTTCAAGATCATTTCGATATCGTCCGGAACGGTATCCGGCCGCAGAAGGATCAGAGGGGATCCCGGAGCCTTCCTGCGAAATTCCTCGATCTCTTGGTGCCTGTGCACGGCGATCCCGGACAGGGCCCCTCCACCAGCGCCGATCCCGGTCCCGACCTGGCTTGATTGCAACTGAGGGGTTGGAAGGAAGACCTCGGTCTTCTTGTCTTCAGGGGGAACGATATCCCTGGCCTGAAGGATATAGAGGCTGTTCGGATTCTTGTTTTCAAAGGTGAACTCGATTTCCTGGTGCTGGAACCCCCGTTTCAGGATCAGTTCCTCCGCGAGCCTGGCAAGGTGTTGATAGATCCTGGGGAACTCCCTTTCCATGCTGGTTTCTGCCCGCAGGGACTCACCTA
The DNA here is from genome assembly GCA_964609935.1 of uncultured Thermodesulfobacteriota bacterium. GTDB lineage: Bacteria > Desulfobacterota > DSWW01 > DSWW01 > DSWW01 > CAYTRL01. The sequence continues at coordinate 712 of CAZSUQ010000191.1, forward strand.
ATCGCTGATCCTCGGAAACAGGGCTTGTTTCAACCAGGCCGGAAACCACGTCCTCCCCTTGAGCGCAGATCGTAAAATCTCCGAACAAAGTGAAGGCGGATGCGGGCTTTCTGGGGTTTCGCGTGAAGACCACGCCGGTACCCGACTCGCTGTCGAGATTGCCGAAAACCATCTGCTGAATGATCACCGCGGTGCCCCATTCCTCTGCAATCTTCATGACCTGGCGATAGAGACGTGCCGTGTCCGAATACCAGGACGCCAGGACCTGATCGATGGCCGTACGCAGCTGCTCCCATGGATCCAGGGGCATGTATACGGACTCCTTTTCCAGCAACTTCCTGTAGGCAAAGGCCAGATCACGCATTTGATCGGGCAGCAACTCCCGTTTGTATGCAGCGCTGTAGATCCTTTTGGTTTCATGGATCAGGTCATCGAACCGGTCCCGAGGGATCCCGAAAGACATCCCCCAGCACTGGAGGAATCTCCGGTAGTTGTCCCAGGCCGCCCATTCAAACCGCTGGTTCCCTGCCAGGGTTGCGGCGATGGTGTCGTTGATGCCGATGTTGAGGAAGGTGCTCAACATGCCCGGCATGGAGATGGTGGAACCGCTTCGAACCGACAGGAGCAACGGGTTCTTGGGATCGCCGAATCTTCTGCCGCTCCGGGTTTCCAGGCGCTTGATTTCAAGACGGAGACGCTGGAAAAAGTCTTCTTTCGCGGCCGTGTAAGCCTGGATGGCCTCCCTGCACCGGAAAAACTCCGTGGTCACCACGAATCCCGGCGGAACCGGGTATCCAAAGGCGTTCATTCGTTTCAGGAAGTACCCCTTGCTGCCGAGATAGATCTGCGTGTCCAACCGGGGATCCAGGGCGAGAAAAGGGGTAAAGCACTTTTCCAGATCATAACTCAGGAGGAGTGTTCGGGTATGTCGGTCAAGGCTACGGCTCTCTTTTGCCAGGCCCGCCAGGACCTTGCCGATGAACAGGTCCAGTTCCTGAATGGCAAAGCTGTTGGCCAGCAAGTCTCGCGTGAACCACTCCGAGGCCTGGTAGAAGACTTCCTCTTCGGAACCCCCTTCCGGAGGGTTGAAGGGGAGGGGGTGCCCGCCTTTCAGCAGGGTCGTAATGATGGTTTTCAGGTTTTCCTCGTGAACCGCAATATACTGGGTCTGAATGATTTCTTTCACCGTGTTGGCAAGGAACTGGAACAGGTTCAGGTACTGTTCCACGGAAAAGGCGCCGGTGCTCAAGGCATGCTTCAACAGGTCGAGGTTGGACAGGAGGTTTTCAATGACAATCCCTTCACCCTTCAAGGCCTCGGCAAAGAGTCTCAAAAAAGCATGAACCCGCTCCAGGGTGCTGCGCGTGATATATTCCAGGTTCAGGTTCAGCGTCAGTTCGTTGAAAAGGACCTCGGCCAGGCTCTCCAGGCGAAAGGTCAGTCCCAGGCTGTCGAACCGTTTTTCTTCGTAGCGCCCGTACATGGAGGGGATCCCCACCGCGATGTGGCGCTTCCTGTAGATCTCCTCGCGCGGCTGTGTATCCCCCTCTGAGAAAATATTCTCACGGAGGAGGGGGAGAAGACCGGAGAGCAGAACCTCCAGGGCCTTTTGATGATCCGACTTCTCCAGCGTATCTTCCAGCTTTTCCAGAAGCATGGACGGGAAGAGGTTGGACTGCCTCAGGTCCCTGAGAACATCGTGGTGGTTGATCGTGTATTTTTTCACGAGGAGGCGGTAGAGCTGGACGAACAGTTCCGCCTTTCGGCGTGCGTGTTCGGGTACCTGGCGCACGCCCTGTACCGACCCGAGGATTTCCCTTGCTGGCAGGGCCACGAGATCCCTGGGTCGGAGCCGTCCCTGCTCCAGGAGCTTCAGAAAGATGGGGCGCATTTCCTCTTGAAAGGAATCGGGTTCCGCGATCTGTTCATAGATCTCGGGCGGGAGGAAATTCGCTACGAGCTCCTTTTTCCCTGTCTGCCAGTAGGCGATGATCTGCTCCATAAAGGCGACGATCTGGTTGTTGCTTTCAACGTGACACTGTTTTCGCAGGAAGTGGACCAGCAGATCGTGACGTCCGTACAGCTCGTCCACGGAAGTGGAGATGTCCCGCAATTCGCCTTCTGCACCGATTTCATGGAAGTAAACCGGAAAGAGTCGGGCCAGGGTCTTGGTCAACCCGAAACAGTCGCGGATGTCCGAACCGAGCAGCAGGGAGATGTCCTTCTGGAACAGGTCCGTGTCGTTGATAAAGAGTCCACCGAGTTTGAGGTTGATGATCAGGGCGGAGATCAGCTTCCTGCTCCTCCCGGGATGCATCTGTATGAGCGAAAACCAGTGCCGGATGTTCTTCAGGTGATAAGGATTGACGACGACCTGCCAGTCCTGGTTGACCCCCTTTCGGTTCGGGTGCTGAAAACCCAACGCGATCGTTTCATCGATGAACCGGAACAGGATATCGGGGTTCGGAAGCCGAAACACCTCCTTTCCCACGGTATAAACACAGTCCAGCACAGCGCTCACGTAACGGTCCTTTTTTTCGTGTAAAAGGGCGAAGAGGCGCTGGAGCAGATCCACCCAGACGGGTGCCTCACGATCCCGGATCCTTTCCAGGCAGCGTCCCAGTTCCCTGAGAATCGTTTCGTTCTGCTCTGTCAGGGTGGGGAGTTCAAGGAGGTGGGTCAGGTAATGAAGCTTGTGGAGGATGGAATTCGGGTCCTCTTCCCTTTCCATTTCATGGGCGATGTTCAGGCAGGCCTGCTCCAGTTGGGAAAAGTCCGGAATGGAGACGAGCTGGGAAAGGACAAACGTGGGCTCATGGTCTGTCTCTTGGGCTACACGGTTCAACTTTTCGCGCAGGTCCCGGAAGGATTCGGAGGACACGGGCAGGAAGAGACCCTCGTAATCCCGGTTGTCGAAGAGCGTTTCCCGGTGTGCTCGAAACCACGGAGCAAGGTTCTCCTGCTCAAGCCAGCTGTTGATGCTGTTCTCCAGGGAAAAGAGGTATAACCTTGTAAGTGATTCCAGGGGCACGGAATCCGCTGAGGAAAGAATCTTTCTCACGAGCTTCTTGAGCTTTGTTGTGCCCCTTGCCGCAAGCCCGGGTTCTTTCTCCAGCCAGCTACCAAGCCGGGATACGATCTTTTCCGTAACTTGATGATTGCGGGCGGCTTTGGAGCCGCTTTCGAGAAACAGAAGCTCGAGATAGTCGAGCAGGCTGAAAAAGGCCCGTTTCCTCCGCGCCTGCTGTCGACATTTGTCCATGCATTGAATGAGAAGGCCGAACAGGAGCGTGAAGGCCTCCGGCCCCTGTTCATGTTTGTTGTGGTCATAGAAATCCCCCAGCGCCCTTGATCGCACGGGTTCCACGAGGTCGTCCCAGTTTGCATAAGGGTGGTTCGTTTCCCGGAGGAGTTCCTCGGTTTGCTTGTGGATACCGAGCTTGTCTTTGACGATATCCAGAAGGATGCGCTGATCCTCGGGGATGGCCACCGGGAGAGCGGTTCGCTGAAGGTTGATGCGGAGAGCATCTGAGGCGATGGGGGGAACGGGTTCCCTGGAAGCCTCTCCAGACGATTCCGGACGCAGGGACGGTTCCTTGAGCGGGTCGGATTCGGCCATTCCATCCATCTCCTTGGCCTACTCCGGGTTGGATGAATTGACTTTCCTTTTATTATAACTCTTTAAGAGGGTTTCGGGGAAATAATCGGGCAGGGCACCGAAATGCCTGTCCGCAGCAGCCAGAAGAGCGCCGATGACAGGATCCTTGTCCAGGACCTGAAATCGAACATGTGGGAATTCTCGTCGGATCTCTTTTTCCAGGGTCTGCACCATGGCCGGGTGTTCCGCCTTCTGGAAGACGCTCCCCCCGAGCACCACCGGAATCTCGTCACCGGGATCAAAAAGGGCTCGAAGAACGGCCAGGGCCGCCAGGGATATCTCCTTTCCCGTATGCTCCAGGATCTCCCGCGCCACGGGATCTCCTTCCGCTGCAGCCTCGAAGACGAAAGGGGTAAAGCGGGCAACGTCCAGAGGGCGGGGGCTGTCCGCAAAGTCCCACGCACAGATGTCCAGCAATTCCGTCACCTCCAGGGCTGTCACCAGTTTCTCATAGAGGAGAGTTGGCCTGCCGCGGCCGTCTTTTCCCCGTTGGGCCAGGCTGAATGCCATGGCGGCGATGTCATGGGAGGAGCCGAAATCACCGAGGTAGGGGGAGCCCCATCCCCCCACCTGCAACCGTTCTCCCTTTCGGTTGAACCCGATGGCGTTGGTGCCCGTACCGGAGATGAGGCCCAGCCCGACCCCGTCCTCTGTCCCGGCGCGAAGCGCAATGGAGGTGTCGTTTTCCAGGCCCATCTGCGGGGAGGGGTTGATGGGCTCCAGGATCTCACGAACCACCTGGAAATCCTCTTCGCGGTCCGCTCCGGAGATCCCGTAAAAGGACATGGAGATCTGGCCGGGATCGACCCCTGCATCCCGGATGCTGTCCTCAATGGCCGTTTCCAGCTCCCTTTGCGCGGAAACCTGTCCGCATACCTGGTAGTTTCCGCAACCGGAACGCCCGAGTCCCTGCACGTTTCCTCGTTCATCGGTCAGGACACACAGGGTCTTGGTCCCGCCCGCATCCATGCCCAGCAGGTATTTCACGTTTCCATGCCCCGGCTATGTCGTTTCAAACCGAGGAGCAGGGTCACCTGATCGTTCAAGGGATCACCCTTTTAATTGGTGGATGTTTTCCTTCACCTTCTCGATGGCGCAAATCATGTCGTCCATGTCCTTTTTCCCGCCAAGAAAGAGGGCGTGATGAAACCAGATCGCCTCTTCGTAGGTCGCCTTCTCCGCAGCAGGACATTTCACGGATTGGGGGTCAAGGGTATCCCCGTAACGTTCTCTGCAACACGGGTACTCGGATGCTCGAAGCGGGAAGAGGTCCCTGTGATAGATGGGTGTGTAGAAATAGGGGTCACAGGGGATGCCCTCTGCACCCAGCGCCTGGGCGAAGCGGTCCCTGTGAACGCCCTGGAAGGCCTCGGCCTGATAACGCAGGATGTATTCGTAACAGGCAAAACGGGTGATGCGTGCATCTCTTTTCACCGGAGAGATCCCCTCGATTCCCTGGAGTCTGCCTGCCAGGTACTCGATGTTTTCCTCGCGCCTCCGGTGCTGTTCCTCGAGCCTGTCCAGCTGGGAGGAGAGAAGCGCTGCCTGGAATTCCGTGATCCGGTAGTTGAATCCGAACACGTCCCCCTCAAAGGAGTCGTATCCAGGCTCTTTCCTTCCGCAGTTGACCAGGGACTGGCACTTTTCCTCCAGAATTTTGTCGCTCGTCAGGATCATGCCCCCTTCGCCGGCGGTGAGGAGCTTGCTCGACTGAAAACTGAAGGAGCCCATGTGTCCGATGGACCCGGCACCCTTGCCCTGCCACTTCCCGCCGTGCATGTGTGCACAGTCCTCGATCACCACCAGGTTGTGCTTTGCTGCGATCTCCATGATTCGATCCATGTCCGCAAAGCTGCAACCCAGGTGTACCGGGATGATGGCGCGCGTGCGGTCGGTCAAGGCCTCCTCGATGCGGTTCGGGTCGAGACAGTAGGTGTCCGGGTCCACGTCCACGAAGACCGGAACCGCATTGAGATAGACAGGGGCCGCGGCGGTGGCGATCCAGGTGAAGGGTGGGACGATCACCTCATCACCCGCCTCGATCCCGGCGGCGCGAAGCGCGATTTCCAGGGTCACGGTTCCGTTGACGGCGCAGATTCCGTAGGAGGCATCGTGTGCGGCAGCGAATTTCTCCGCAAAGGCCTTGGCCTCGGTATTGGGGGAAGGGAACCCGCCCCAGTTGCCTGAATCCAAGGCACGGATCAATCCCTCTCTTTCCTTTTCGCTGAATTCAGGCCAGGAGGGGAAGGGTTCGGATCGAACAGGGGTTCCACCTTGAATCGCAAGCTCTGCCATGTTCAGGTCTCCTTGTGCTGGAAAAGAGTGAGAATCGATCTCCGTAGCTCCGGTATGTGCGGGCACTTATTATACATGAATCTTCTTTACAGGAAATCATTTGTGAGCCTTCGTGGTGTTCCTCCGTTCCTCGCCTTTTGCTCCTTCATGAGTCGTGCTAGAATTCTTTTCCTGTTTCCCACCCCCCGGAAGTCAGCAGGAGCAGACATGAAGAACAGTATGGTCACACTGGGTGCGCTCTTTCTGGATCAGGAATTCCGGTTCATGGGATCCGTGGAACGGGACGGGACAGGGATCGTGGAACTGGCCTTTCAGGAGGAGGAACGGGGCAAGGATCTCTTCCTGGCCCCGGGAGGCAGTGCTGTCAACACAGCGATTCAGGCCGCCCGACTGGGAGCAAAAGTCCGTACGCTGGGGAAGCTGGGAAAGGACCCCTTCGGCTCCCTCATTCTCCAGGGGCTCGAAGCGGAAGGGATCGATATCAGGAGCCTGCTGCAGGACAGGGGGGAGCGAACAGGAACCACGGTCATCCTCTCCGGAAAAGGGGCCAAGGAGCTCGACATGGCCATGGTGACCTACAACGGGGCGAACGAAACCCTGGAGGCCTCCGACCTGAAACCCTATTTCAAGGAGAAAGGGAAAAGGGAAAAGGACGGTATCTTTTTTGTAGGCGATTTTTTTTCCCTCCCCCGATTGCAGCAGGACCTGGCAGGCCTGCTGGCAACCGTTCGCAAGCTCGGCATGGTTACAGCCCTGGATCATGGGAGGTTCCTTCGCTCAAAGACCCCGGACCGCGTTTTGAAGCATTTGCAGGTTGCCATGGAATGGGTGGATGTGTACCTGCCGAGCGAGAAGGAGATCAAGGAATTCACCCGGAGGAAGGATCTGGAGGATGCGCTGCAGGAGGTTCTCGAGTTGTATGGTGTGAAGATGATCGCCGTGAAGCGGGGTGCAAAGGGGTGCCGCCTGAAGAGTATCAAAGAGGACGTGGAGGTACCGTCCTTTCCGATCCGGGCAGGGGCTGTGAGTGCGCTGGGCGCTGGCAGCGCTTTCAACGGAGCCTTCCTCCTGCAGTGGCAGAGAAACAGGAGGGACCTGTCTCGGGCCGGAAGAATTGCCAACGCGGCGGGGCGGATCAAGATCGTCAGCGGAAATCAGCCCACAAAGAAGCGCTTGCAGGACTTCCTGGGCAGGAAACCCAAGGCAAAGACAGGGAAATGATCGAAACACACGAAATCCTTACGACCACGGGGAAGCCGGTGACCCTCCATGTTGTCGAGGGCACGGATCAGCTCGGGTGGAAGGCGGCCCACCTCTTTCGGGAGGTGTGGGAAACAAAGGACCCCCTTCCTTTCACGGTGGGGATGCCCACGGGAAACACGCCCATACCCTTTTACAGTGCCCTGGTGGGGCTCTTCCTTGAAAGGGAGCTCGACTTCAAAGACGTCCATTCATTCAACCTGGATGAATACATGGACATCCCTCCCTATCATCCCAACAGCTACCGTACATACATGGAGAAACACCTTTTCCGCTATGTGAACCTGCCCACGGAGAATGTCCACTTTCTGAACGGAAAGACCCGTGACTGGAAACGCGCCTGTCAGCGGTACGAGGC
>CAZSUQ010000192.1:0-8258 GCA_964609935.1 uncultured Thermodesulfobacteriota bacterium
CCGACGCCTATGGGATCATCCTTGCGATTCCGGATGGGATTCTCTTCAAGACCGGTTCAGACTGTAACGGGTTAAGCGGACAGATTTGCTGGCCGCAAGAGGTGTTTGGTCATTTGTTGATTCAGCCCAACTCCGCCTTTGACCTGAGGGCGGAATCCGTGAATTTCGACATACCGTTCATTCGCGCACTGATCGACAATGTCAAACAGAATTACAGGGTCGACGAGGACAGGATCTATCTGGCGGGATTTTCCATCGGTGCCTGCGCCTCCTACTTCTTTGCAAAACAGTTCAGCACAGAGATCAAGGCGATTGCCTCCAGTTCGGGAGCGATCTATTTGACCTGTCCGAATCCATGGCACCCGGACTGTAATATCCTCAAAGGCTTCTGGTACTCGGGGGATCCCACCGGTCCGTTTAACTTCTGCGATGCGGCCGGTTGTCCCGTTCCCGGGGACGGGATCCACGCAACAGAAAAGTTTGCCGCCTTCATCCTGCATGGAGAGGAAGATTCCACCTTTCCTTTCACCAATGCCGAACTGGCTGAAGAACAACTACTGTCGGAAGGGCACGTGGTGGATACACTCTATCTGGATGATTGGGGGCATAGCGATCTCATCCCGGACAACTTTCCGGACGTGTGGGCCTTTTTTGAGTCTCTGGAATAGGGAGTTTCTATCCCTTTTTGACAGAATGCGGTCTCATCCTATATCTTATTACTATAATAAAATTTGAGTCCATTCGACCGGGATTGACATCCAATTCGTTGTGTAGAAAAGCTCCAAGACGAAAAGGGCGATGGACTCCCTCATCATCACCCTGAGTTTTTTTCAACTTATCCCGTTTGCCACGAAAACAACCTGTTCCACAAAGTCGCTCCTCAGGGAGCAGGATGGGTGGGGACCCGCAGATAAACACAGAAGATGCGGAAGCACTCATCCATTACAGAGAAGGATGGTTTTCAAAAAAGATCTGAACTTGGCTTGCATCGGAGAAGAGGTTTGAGAATGAAAGCGCTCTGCAGAGAAAAACTCCTCGCAATTGTGATCGTTTTGGGATTCGTGTGCACGGCCCATGCACAAGAATTCGTTCCGGGACAGGTCATCGTCAAGCTCAAACCGGGCAAGTCGTCGGCCGTGCTTGGCCGTGTTGCAGCACCCGGAGCCACGAGTTCCGCCCCGGTCTCCAAGAGTGCGGGAGGCGCCATGCTCGTGGACCTTGGTGAGGGTGTGGCCGTCACGAGCGCCGTGGCTCTGCTCTCCCTGGATTCGGCGGTCGCCTATGCAGAGCCGAACTGGATCGTGCACACAGCCGGCATCCCAAACGATCCGGATCAGGGTCTCCAGTGGGCATGGGGCGTGATTCAGGCCTATGACGCATGGGACTTGGAAATCGGTGATGCTTCCATCGTGGTCAGCGTGAACGACACCGGGATCGATACCGATCACGAAGACCTGCTGGAGAATGTCTGGGTCAACGTCCTGGAGATGGGGGGAAATCCGGGACAGGATGACGACGGAAACGGCTACGTGGACGACATCCACGGATGGAACACCTTTGACGACAACGGAAACCCGGAGGACGAATTCTTTCACGGAACACACGTGGCCGGAACGGTCGGCGCCGCCACGGACAACCATGTGGGCGTGGCGGGTACGAGCTGGACCACGTCCCTTCTCCCGTGCAAGTTCCTGAACAGCAAGGGCACGGGGACGATCTATGACGCAATCGAATGCATCGACTACATAATCGCCACCAAGAACAACCCCGCAAGCGGTGCCGATATCCGGATTTCCAACAACTCCTGGGTCAACAACGTTTATTCCCAGGCTCTGAAAGATGCCATCCAGTCCGCAACCGATGAAGAAATCCTCTGGGTGAACGCAGGGGGGAACAAATCCGAAAACAGCGACTGTTTTGGTGAAGGCGCCTATCCTTCTGCGTACAATGTGGAAGGGATCATCTCGGTGGCCAATACAACGAGCACGGACGAACTGGCTTCCACTTCGAACTACGGGGCCGCCACCGTGGACATCGGGGCGCCGGGATCATGGATCCTGAGCACGTGGGTGAACAACCAGTACGGCACCATCAGCGGCACGAGCATGGCAAGCCCGCACGTGGCTGGTGTCGCGGCCCTTATTTGGGCCCGCAACCCTTCCCTCAGCATGACCGCGGTGCGAGAGGCAATCCTCTGCACCGGGGACCCGATCCCCGACCTGGACGGAAAAACACGGACAGGAATGCGTCTCAATGCCTACAACGCAGTGATCGCGGCACTGAGCGGAGCGACGTGCAACGACCGCGACAAGGACGGGACACCCGACTATGCCGACAACTGTCCCTATACCTGGAACGACCAGTCCGATGCGGACGGAAAAGGCGTGGGAGATGTGTGTGAGCCCGGCGGCTGCAGCGGAGGATGTTCCTGACGTGCATGTACGGGCGATGTCTCGAAACAGCCTGTTCTTCAACACGGAAAGCAAAACCGGAAAGGTCGGAGGGGATGAACCTCCGGCCTTTTTTCTTTGCGTGTTTCAGACCTTCCTCTTGGCATTCAAGGGATGGGAAAAGTCGTACCTTCATAAAAGGTAGGAATCGTGAAAAAGAGAAGTAGAGGGCTGGGTTTTCAAGTAGCACGAAGAGAAGGTGCCGCGGGAGAGGCGTGCAAGCCACGGGGACACGTAGATGCCCGGATTTTTTTGCTGCTCTGCATCCTGCTTCCGGCTGCTTATGGGTGCAGCGGGAAAACAACGGCACAGAGCCCGGATGGTGACAGCACCGACCCGGGAACCCTGGCGCTTCAGGTTGCCGGGGAAGGGATCTGGTACGAACACAACGGTCTGCCCTACCCCAATGGGGATACCGGGACGAACGTGCTCAGCCTGAACGGCTTGTGGCGGTTTCTGGAGGATCCGGTGGACCGTGGGTTGACAGAGGGGTGGGCCCACCGCGACTGGGACCTTTCGATTTGGCGTTCCGTTCGGGTGCCTGGTGTGTGGAACGCGGCCTTTGAAGAGCTTTTCCACTACAAGGGCGTGGGCTGGTATGCCGTGGATGTCCACACGCCGCAGCCCCCGGAGAGGCCTGTGCTCTCCTTTGGGGCGGTCTTTCTCACCTGTGACGTGTACGTGAACGGTGAACGCGTGGGAGGACACCAGAGCGGCTACACCCCCTTCTGGGTGGATGCCTCGGATGCCTGGACGGCCGGAAGGAACAGGGTCGTTCTCCGTGTGAGCAACCGGATCACCGGAAAAACCATTCCCACGGACACGCTGACAAATCCCGGATCCCACGGATGGTGGCCCTACGGTGGAATCTTTCGGGACGTCTGGCTCCAGGACTGGCCCGAAGTGCTGGCCTTCCGGCTGGATGTCCGTTATGGGTTGAGCCCGGACCTCATGCAGGCGGCGCTGAGCCTTCTTGTGGGCCTGAAAGGGTTTGCACCGGGGGGGAGCACCGTTTCGGTGGAGGTGGCGCTCTTTGGCCCGGGTGAAGGGAAGGTGATGGAAGGGGTGAGTGGTCCTGTGCAGGTGCCCGAGGGGGAGGTGGTACACCTGGAGGTCACCGGGGACCTCGACCCGGTGCGACTGTGGGATGTGGGCTCTCCACAGGTCTATCGCATACAGATCAGGCTGCGCGATGCTGAGGGACGGGAAATCCAGAAGGCAACGCACAGGACAGGCTTTCGTCTCTTTGAGATCCAGCAGGGGGATTTCTACCTGAACGGAAGACGACACGTCCTCAGGGGGATCAACCGTCATGACGATGTTCCGGGGCGAGGATCCGCACTGAACGATGCGGACGTGGAGCAGGACCTCGACCTCATCCAGGCCCTGGGTGCGGATCACACGCGGCCCGGGCACTACCCCGTGCACCCGGGGATCCTTTCGGGGTGCCGCGACAGGGGGATCACGGTGACCGAGGAGATCCCGGTTTACCAGCTTGCGTTTCAGCAGTTCATGGATCCGGACCTGAGGGAGGCGAGCCGGCGGCAGCTCATCGAGATGATCGAGCGGGACAGGAATAACCCGGCCGTGATCCTGTGGTCCATCAGCAACGAGACTTGGACGTTTCTTCCCACGGGCCAGGACTTTGCCGCCATGGAGGTAGACGTGGTTCGCGAGTGGGATCCCTCCCGGCCCGTGACCTCTGCCCTGTTGAACTCGCTCTGCTTCATCCCGGATGGAACCGTGGACCTGCTGGACGTGATGAGCCTGAACGAATACTTCGGCTGGTACATCGGGCGGGTGGAAGACGTGGCCAACTGCCTGCGGTTCATCAAGCGGCTCTATCCGGACAAGCCGATCATCCTGTCGGAGTTCGGTGCGGGTGCGGAACCGGGCCGTCACATCGACCCGGACACGGTGGGAAGGGAGCCCCTGGACGACCACTCCTACGCCGAGGAATTTCAGGCCTGGCTCCTGAGTGCCCACCTGGACGCGGCCCACGAGGCGGGCCTGGACGGCACCATGCCCTGGATCCTCCACGACTTTCATATGGAGTGGAATCCCTCAACCGGCAAGCCCCATCCCGTGGACTGGACCAACCTGAAGGGGCTCACCTCTCAGGATCGGATTCCAAAACAGAGCTTCGACCTTGTGCGATCCTACTACGAAGATCCGGATTTTCTCGCCGGAGAGACACGATAGCCCGCATATCGCAAGGAACTTCGCCTGCCGTAGAAAGCTTCATGCCATATGCAGACTAGGATGAAAGAAACGATCGAGGGAAATATCTGGAGGCCTCGCCCGTTTTCATCTTGGCAGCAAAGTGGAAGACCCCCCACATGCCGCAGAGGTCGCAGTTGACGTCGTTGCCCGCGCAGCAGAATGGGACATCGAATTCCTTTCCGTCCAGGTAGAGCGGGAGGAGAAGCTCCTTTGGGAGGCAATTGTTCGTCACCTGCATTGCGTTCCGAGGGAGCATCAGCTCGAGGCTCTCGGTTGAATTCCATACGAAATCCGGGTGCCGGGTCTTGAGCTCCATCACGCGCCGCACGGCCGGCTCCCTTTCTTCCAGGGAACTCCAGGCCAGGGAAGAGGTGTCGATTCGCTTCGGGATGTAAAAGGTGTAGACCAATCCGTTTGCCCGCGAGGGGAGGAGCGTCTCCAAGAGTTCCTCCAGGTGGTTCTCGTTCTCGCGGGTGACCACGCACTGAACCTGAACCGTGGGCTCAAAGGATTCCGGGAGGCGCTCGATCGTACGCATTACACGCTTGAAGCTTCCCTTGCCGCGAACCGGATCATTCACCGCCTCGGGGCCATCCAGGGAGACAACGTAAACGCAGGGCCCGAGATCCAGGAGGTCCAGCGTGCCGCTGGTGACGATGGTATTTTCTGGAAACAGCTTCACGCCTCCGGCAAGAACATCCTTTCTGAGCAGAGGTTCGTCCCCCATCCAGACCATGGCGTGGATCCGGTGCCGGTCCCGGAGCATCTCCAGGGTGCGCAGCATGGTCTGTGTATCCATTTCTTCCGCCGAACCCCTGGGCGGCTCGTTCGGGTTCCCTTCGCGGTAGACAAAGCAATGCCGGCATCTCAGGGTACAGCGGTTCGTTACATTCACCATGGCGACCGGGAAGGTGCGGTCGCCCAGTTCGTCGATCTTCACGTTCAGGCCACTCCCCGCTCGGTGGCGATCCGGATGTTCATGTCCACAAGATCGTTGGGAGGCTGATCAACCCCTGGTTTGTCCTTCATGGAGATGGCCTCCTCCGGGCATTCGGGCACACAGAGCCCGCACCCGATGCAGCGGGCTTCATCCACCTCATGGGCGTCGTCTCCCTGCCGGATCGCGTCCACCTGGCAGCGTTCCTCGCACATCCCGCACGAGACACAGGTCTCCGGATCGATCGCTGCTATGAACGGGGTCTGGATTTGGTCAGCCGGCCGGTCGAAGGTTTTGAGCACCTTGAGGAAATTGCAGCAGCACCCGCAGCACATGCAGATGTTGACAATGTCCTTGGCATTGGTGGGGCAGATCACCAGGGCCTGTTCCTCACCCATCTTGAGCAGGTCCATCAGCTCCTCCTGGTTGATTTCTCTGCTCATTCCGTTCTCGATGAAGTACTGGGCCGCCATGTCGAACTGTATGCAGCGCTCAGAGGGCCGGTCACAGGTGTTCCCCAGGATCACCTGCTCCTTCCGGCAGATGCAGGGGCCCACAGAGATCAACGTCTTGTCCTTCACGAGTTCTCGAACCCGGTCGTAGGTGGACACGCTGCGGTCCTCGTCCACGGAAGCGCTGATGGGAACCACCCGGAGCTGCTTTGTCTTCACGGACCTCCAGGTCTCTGCTATGTAGGGAAAATACTCTTCCATGTATTCGGAGAACTCGCGGTCGATGGTGTTCAAATGGAACTCGTAGATGCCCACCACAAAAGAGATGGCCAGATAAAAAACCTGATCGCCCTCCCGCAGGCGGTAGATCAGTCCCTCCTTGGCCATGGCCTCCAGCTTCTCCGCCAGTTCGGCTTCATCCCTTCCGATCCTTGCCGCAACGGAAGAGACCGGCTCGGGCATGGGTGTGAGGTGCATGGTCAGTTCGGCCTGCTCGGGCGTGTAGAGCTTCTTGAGGATCTTCATCTCTACGCCAGTCTCCGTGGCAGGGTACCCACCCGGCATGTTGTCCAGGAACTCCCTCAAACTCGTATAGACATCCTCGCTCATGATGTTCCTCCTCTGTTTCCACGCAGATTAAAACTTGAACTCACTGCCATTGTCGGATGATCTGACGAAGCATGTGGATGTTTTGCTCCAGGATCTCAGGGTCTTTGTGCGTCTTTCTCAACAGGAAGGCCCCCTGAATCTGGGCGATGGCAAAATCCGCAAGCTGTCTGGAGGGGAGGGAGGGATCGAAGATCCCGGCCTCCTTTCCTTCATCAAAGCATTGTTCAACGGCTTCGGAGAGTGTCTGGAACATGGCGCTCAATGAGAGGCGGAGCGGCTCGTGGACCGTGCTCAATTCCTGTGCGAGGTTGCCGAAGGGGCAGCCCAGCTCGCCGGCAGGTGATTTGCCCAGTTCCAGGAGTCGGTCCAGGAGCGCGTGGACGCGCTGCAGGGGATCGAGGCCCTCGCCATGAAGGGAAGGGCCGATAATGAAGGAGTAGAATTGCTGCATCCTCTTTGCGAGGATCTCATAAGCAAGCTGCTCTTTGCTCTCGAAATGGTAGTAAAAGTTGCTCTTCTTGACCGAGGCGGCATGGAGAATGTCCTGTATGCTGGTGTGATTGTACCCCTTGGTGTGGATCAGCTCTGCCGCCTTCAGAAGGATCTTTTCCCGGCTTTTCATGCCTTCCTTCATGCCCATGATTCATTGGTTCGGGATGCCTGACACGTCTCTGACGGGTTCTGAATGGCCTGTAACAGAGACGGTGAATAAAGGCTGGATTATTAGGACCAACCGGTCAGTCCTAATAATGGGTGGTTTCCATGAACCTGTCAAGCCTTTTTTCAGGGCAACCCGGAAACTTCAATGGTGATCATGAGCTGTGGAGGCGACAGAAAGCGGTCATACCGTTATTCTTCCGGTGTCGAATCTGCCTGTACATCACATGTAAACCCAAATGTAGACCCAGCCCGCGAGGCATCCGGCCATGAGTGCCTGTGATATTACGAACGGAACAATGAACTCACGCAATACCTTTTTGCCTTTTTTCATCTCCATGTCCTCCTTTTTTATGGTATGCGCATGCAGGCATGTTTAAACTAACAGTAAGCGTATAGGTTGTAATTGACAAGGGAATTCTTGAGAATTTTATTAAATCCGGCAACAAAATGAGAGGATTGAAACAGAAAAAACAGAATATCCTATTGATTTAAATTGATATTTTTTGATGATGCCGTGCTCACCGACTATTGAGCGCGGTATCTGGGACGGAATGGGGTGGCATCCCAAAGGGGATGGTTCCGGTTCCACGAAAGGCTCCGGAACCAGGAGGGCTGGTTCATGGTAGAGGTCGTGGCAACTCGAAGTGATCTAGAAATGTGAATACATTACGGGCTGGCCGGTTGAGTTGCATGCGGGTGGAAGGCGGGATTTGAGGGTTCTGGAAGATTCAAACGGGCCGAATCAGGAAGAAAGGGCTGTTTTTGTATCATGGACATGTCAGGACACGGGAGTCAGGATGGACCGGATCATGAGTTCCATGACCTCCCGGGCACCTTTTGGCGAAAGGTCCAAGGCGTGTCTCAACATTTCCCACGTGTTCCACGATGCTGCCACCTGGATTGCCCGCTCCCTCCGCTTGGCATCTT
>CAZSUQ010000193.1:0-8228 GCA_964609935.1 uncultured Thermodesulfobacteriota bacterium
CTCCGGAAGGCAAGCGGGATCAGGGATCCCCTGTGCGTTCGCACCCTCTACCTTTCCGACGGGGAAACCGCTCTCTCCTTCAGCTGCCTGGACCTGGTGGGATTACGCAAGATCCATGTGGATCAAATCCGCAAGCGTGCCTCCGGTACGCTTCCGGCCGAAGGGATTCTGATCTTTACGACACACACCCACGATGCGCCGGACACGATCGGATACTGGGGAAAGCGCCTTTTCAACGTCCTGCCGGTGCAAACCGGGATCGACCCGGACTACATGGAGAAGGTGCAGTCCCAGACCGCGGCCTCGATCCAGGCTGCCCGCCAGCAAGCCGTGCCGGTGAAGGTCTTCGCGGCCTGCGCAGAAGCTCCGGAGGACCTGACCCGAAACGTAAGGAGGGAGGGCTTCAAGGAAGACCGTGTGTTCATGCTCCGTTTTTGTGACGAGCAGGATCACACCGTGGCGGTCCTGTCCAACTACCCCTGTCATCCTGAAATGCTGGGGCACGACAACCTCGAGGTCAGCGCTGAATTCCTCACCGACCTGCACCGCACCGTGGAAGAGGCCCTGGGCGGCGTGTCAGTTTTTCTTCAACAGGCCCTGGGCGGTATGGTCACCGGCGGGGTTTCCCTGAACGACGGAAGCTTTGACAGAAGCAGCGGAGAGCCCTTCATCCCTCACCTGGGGGAGAGCCTTGGCAAGCTCATTGTGGGGGCCCTCGAGGATGGCAGCGAGTCCGTGGCTCCTGACGGGCGGATTCGCTTCGTTCGAAGGGAATTCCTGGTCCCCCTGAAGAACAGAAAGCTCCTGCTGGCTGCACGCATGGGCATCATTCCGGCGCAACCGGAAGAGTTGAAGACCCGTCGGCTTCTGACAGAGACGTCGTTTGTGGAATTCGGGCCGGTACGGATGGCCACCGTTCCCGGAGAGGCCCTTCCCGAGCTTGGGTTCCAGATCCAGGCGATCCTGAACTGCCCCTATCCCTTTGTTCTTTGTATGGGGTGCGACGAACTCGGATACATTCTGCCTCGACGCTATCAAAAGGACAGAAACTACCGATACGAAAATTCCATGTCCGTGGGACCTGATCTGTCCGATCTGTTGTTGGAAGAGATCCGGTGGATGGCATGGAAAGGAGAGAGGAAGATGCAAAGCGGGATGGATTGAGAAACATCCGGCAGTTGAAAAGGTGATCTTGGCGTCCTGCCGGAGGAGAAAATGAGATCGTTTCCATAAGCGAGGAGGATCGGATTCATGGAGTTTGAGCTTGCCCTCGAACAGAGGATGTTGCGGGACATGGTGTACGATTGGTCGCTCAAGACCCTGGGACCTCTCCAGGAGAAGATCGACGAAGAAGACTGGATGCCGCCGGATTTCTTCGAGCAGCTCGGGGGGCTCGGCATTCTCGGTATCACCATCGCGGAGGCGTACGGTGGTTCCGCACAGGGGATCCTCATGCAGGTTCTGGCCCTCGAGTCCATGTACCGGATCTGTCCGGGGCTGGCCATGACCTACGCGGCGCACTCCAACCTCTGCGCCAACAACATCCACAAGAACGGCTCGGAGGCGCAGAAGAGGAAATATCTCCCGGGGCTCACCGATGGAACGAGCGTGGGGGCGCTCGGTCTGACCGAGCCGGAGGCGGGTTCCGACGCCATGGGGATCCGGACCACGGCAAAAAGAGACGGGGATTCATACATCCTGAACGGCACAAAGATGTTTATCACCAACGGAAGCATTGCCGACACCGTCCTGGTCTACGCAAAGACGGATCCAAAGAAGAAGGCAAAAGGGATCAGCGCCTTTATCGTGGAGAGCACCTTCCCGGGATTCTCCGTATCCAAGAAGATCAAGAAGTGTGGCATGCGGGGTTCTCCCACGGCGGAGCTGATCTTCGAGGACATGCCCGTTCCCAAGGAGAACATGGTTTACGATGAGAACCAGGGGGTGCACGTGATGACCTCCGGACTTGCCATCGAGCGGATCTGCCTGGCAGGCGGGTCGGTGGGCATCGCGCAGCAGGCCATGGAGTACTCGATCCAGTACGCCAAGGAACGTTCACAGTTCGGCAGACCCATTTCTTCCTTTCAGATGATCCAGCAGAAGCTTGCGGACATGTACTGTCTGACCGAGACCTCCCGGCTTCTCGTGTACAAGGCAGCCGCCTTTGCCGACAGCTCAGAGGGGCAGCGGGGGGGAAAGGGCACGGAATTGGACAAGCTGGCGGCAGCGGCCATTCTGTTTTCCTCGGAGGCGGCAACCAAGATCTGTGCCGAAGGCGTACAGGTTCATGGAGGATATGGCTACTGCCTGGAATATCCGATCCAGAAGCTTTGGCGGGATGCCAAACTTCACGAAATCGGTGCCGGGACCTCGGAGATCCGCCGACTGATCGTGGCCCGGGAACTGCTCCGCTGAAAGGATTCCGGGGGCCGAAGGACGGCCATCTGCGGCGTTGCACTCGGTCCGTGTCGCTCAACGTACAAGAACGTACGCCTCGCGACCCGGTCCTTCGCGCGCCTTGCCTATGACCATCCTTCGGCCCCCGGATTAGGAAACGAGAATCGAAGGGAACGAGGAAGGATTTCACGGAGGGCAAGCCGTGGCGGTTGCGATCCTCAGAACGCAAGACCCGAAGCAGGTTTCCCGGGCCATCGAGCAGCTGGGTGGCCTGGAACGTTTTGTAAAAAGGGGCGACCGGGTCCTGATCAAGCCCAACATCTGTGCGCCCCGTTCCAGCCAGTCAGGGGCCGTGACCGACCCCGAGCTGGTGGCAGAGCTCTGCAGGCTGGTGTCCGACTGCGGAGGGAAGCCCTCGGTGGGTGACAGCCCGATCTTCCCTTTCCCCTCCAAGGCCGCTTTTCGTGTGGCAGGATATGCGGATTTCCCGGAGCGATACGGGTTCCCCATCCTGGACCTGGACAGTGAGGATTCCGTCAAGGTCCGGATCCCGGACGGAAGGGTTCTTGATCATGAAGTGATCTCAAGAAAGGCGCTGGAAACGGATGTCCTCATCAACGTTCCGGTGATGAAGAACCATGTCCACACCATGGTCACCCTGGGCCTGAAAAACATGAAGGGAGTGGTCCCGCGCAGGAACAAGCACGTGATTCATCTGAAGGGGCTGGATGGGGGAATCGTGGATATCAACACCCTCATACCCACCTCGCTGGTGGTGGTGGATGCCATCATGGGGATGGAGGGGATGCTCTCCCCCATCAACGGGAGGGTGAAGCGGGTGAATTGTCTATTGGTCGGGGACAACGTGGTGGAAACGGATGCCGTTGCCTGCGGTGTCATGGGTGTGGAGCCGAGGACGGTTTCCCACATCGTCCAGGCGGCCGAGAGAGGCCTGGGCCGAATCGACGGGATCGAGGTCAAGGGTGAGTCCGTTGCAGCCGTCCGGTCCCGATTCCGCTTCTACGACAGGCCCAGGACACTGACCTCCATGACAGGTCGCCTGGCCTGGGGAGCGTGGAGCTGGGGTTACAACAGGCTGGCCAAGCGGTTCGGTTCGGACATCCTTCAGCCGCTGGAGCCCGGCAGGGACTGGCGGTGGGACGCAAAACGCTGCAAGCCCTGCAAGTTCTGCATCGATGCTTGCCCGGTGCACGTTCTCCATCTCGAGAAGGAACGTATCGTGAGGGAGAAGAAGGGCTGCATCTACTGTTACTGCTGTGTGGAGGCCTGTCCCCAGGGCGCCATTTCCCGCGTATGACCGTGTGTCAAGGGGCCGGTGCGCCCACCACGGTCATGTAGATCGTGCTCTCCTCGTCACTGTCCACCCCGAGCAGGGCATTGGCCTCTTCATCGTAGATGGCGGCGATCTGGCAGCTTCCCAGGCCGAGGGCAACGGATGCAAGCGCTACGCTCTGTGCGATGTGTCCGGCGTCCAGGTAAACGTACCGGAACGCCCTCTGCTTGTACTTCCACTTGCACCGTTCAAAGACCGCGGTCCAGACAAACACGATGTTGGCTTCATAGGCGATCTTCTGATCCAGGGCGGCCCGGGCCACGGCAACACGGTAGTCTCCCTCCCGGATCTGTTCCAGCACATGGTCTTCCACCCCGTAGTGGTACACGCCCTGCGGGATCTCTTCCACATGGTTGATGACCAGGTAGGTCTCCACCGGGTAGAGAGCGCCCGCAGAAGGGGTCGTTCGAAACTTGTATCCCATGTGCTCGACGGTAATCCCCTGGGCTGCCCAGAGAAGCTGTGAGACATGGTGGCTCGAAAGCGGGGCGGGCTTGAAATCCCTCTCGCTCCTCCGGACGCGCAGGACGTCCCACAGGGCACCCCCACCACGGATCTCAGGCTCGGGGAGATGGATCTGCGGTTTCTCCGGGTAGCGCTTGTACGGTTCCGGTTTTGTGGACCAGTCGAGAAAACCGCCAGGCAGGCGGTCCCTGGCGTACATGGTCTCCTGTTGAAAGCGGTCTCCTGTCCCTTTTTGCATGGGGTCAGCTCCGGGCTTTTTGAAGGATCCCTCTTTCTTCGAGGCAACGGAGGATGTGCTCCGCGCATTCCTCCAGGCTCTTCTTGTCCGTCTCCACCGTGATCTCGGGGTTTTCCGGTTCTTCGTACGGAGCGTCGATCCCGGTGAAATCCTTTATCTCGCCCTTGCGAGCCATTCGGTAAAGCCCCTTGGGATCTCTCTGCTCGCAGGCATCCACAGAACACTTGCAGTAAATCTCCAGGAATCTCCCTTCCGGGTTCAGGGAACGGGCCTGTGCCCTGTCCTCGATGTAGGGCGAGATGAACGCCGCAATGGTGATGACCCCTGCGTCGGAAAACAGGTTGGCCACCTCTCCCACCCGCCGGATATTCTCCTTGCGGTCTTCAGGCGAGAACCCGAGATTCTTGTTCAAGCGGTGTCGTATGTTGTCGCCGTCGAGCACATAGGAGCTGCAGCCTCTTTCGAACAGTCGACGCTCCACTTCATGGGCCAGCGTGGATTTTCCCGCACTCGGCAACCCGGTCATCCACAGCACCGCACTCTTGTACCCGTTTTGTTTGTCTCGATCTTCCACGGTCACAAGCGGTTTGTGCCAGGTGATGTTTGTACTTTTGTTCTTGGTCATGACTTGTCCCTTCTCAACAATTCTCTGGAGCTTTTCACAAAGGAGTCTTTTATCGATCTTACGGAAAGTTCCATGCAAGTCAATGTCGCTCCCCGGATGCGCGTCCGTACCTGCCGGGGAAGGCCTTGTCAGGAGTTGGTTGGGATCCATCCCCGTGGTATATATTCAACAGCCTGTTGAAAACCTTCTGTGCCCAGCGGGTGAGGGGCGTTCACATCAACCGTTCGCATGAACCGGGAACATGAAGATGACCCACAGCGAAAGAGCCGCGTCGGTGTTGAGCGGACTGGATGTTCTGATGAACAGGGAGGTGAAGAAACTGGAGGGAAAGGGCATCGGTCTGCTCGCTCATGCCGCATCCGTGACCTCCGGGCTTCACTATGCATGGGACGTGCTCGCCTCTGCACCGGGGGTTGCTCTCAAGGCCCTGTTCAGCCCGGAGCACGGTCTCATGGGTACCCATCAGGACCTGGAGGGCGTGGTCACAGCACAGGAATCCATGCTTGAGGGCGTCCGTGTGTTCAGCCTGTACGGCACGAGTCCGGACTCCCTCAAACCGTCCGAAGAGATGCTGGAAGGGGTGGACGTACTCCTGGTGGACCTTCAGGACGTGGGGAGTCGCTACTACACCTATGTTGCCACGCTCGCTTACTGTATGGAGGCCTGCGGGGATGCGGGTGCGGAGATCTGGGTTCTGGACAGGCCGAATCCCATTGGAGGCTGCAAGGTAGAGGGAAGCCCGTTGTCACCGGAGATGCAGTCCTTTGTGGGAAGATACCCCATGCCCGTGAGACACGGCATGACCATCGGTGAGTGTGCGAGGATGATCAGGGATTTCTTTCACGTGTCGTGCAAACTCCGGGTGGTGCCCATGGAAGGGTGGACCCGGAGAATGTGGTATGACCAGACAGGGTTGCCGTGGATGATGCCCTCTCCCAACATGCCCACCCTGGACACGGCCACGGTCTACCCGGGCGCCTGCTTGATCGAAGGGACCAATCTCAGCGAGGGAAGAGGGACCACACGTCCCTTTGAGATCGTGGGTGCGCCCTGGATCGAACCGAACACCCTGGCAAAACATCTCCAGGGGATCGGGTTGCCCGGCGTTGTTTTCAGGCCCCTGTGGTTCCGACCCACCTTTCAAAAACATGCAGGGCAGACGTGCGGGGGCATCCAGATCCATGTGGAGGACCGGGACCGGTTTCTGCCGTTCCTCACCGGGGTTCACCTGGTCTGTTCAGCGGTCCGGTTGTGGCCGGAACCGTTCTCGTGGAGGAGCGAAACCTATGAATTCGAATCCCATCGACCGGCCATTGACCTTCTGGCAGGCGGAAGCTGGTTACGTGACGTTGTCCGGGGAAAAGCGGACCTCAGGGACCTCCAGCCCGAATGGGAAGCGCAAATCGACTCCTTTGAAGAGATCAGGAAACAATGCCTGATTTATGCTTGAGAATCCCGTTTGAATGATGAGCCTCCAAACCGGATTCTTCCCCCTGAACACCTCCCTTTAAGAACGCTGTCGCAAATGCCGTGGGCCCCCTTCCCACGATAGCTTCTCCCGTGTCCCCCAAACCTCATCCGCTTGAGAAACGACTCCACACCCGTGTTTGAAGGGGGGCCGGTCCGGTTACCAGGGTGGTCGGCCTCGTTTTTGCTGTTGATGAGGGCATTTAGGCAAATCATTTCGCCTGGTTTTGCCGGTCAACGTAATTATAAAAATACTTTAGAGAATACGAGAAAAGACTTGACATATAGTGGAGTACAGGGGTAAGATCCCGGCATTAAGTGGGGAGAAGTGGTTAGGAGTGGTGGAGAGTGTCAAATTGTTCAGGTTATTATTTCATTAAGGGACACCCGTGCCGTTAAAACCACGCTTTCGTGGGCAATTCTCCCACAGCATGGACAAGAAGGGAAGAGTAAGCATCCCTTCCCGATTCAGGGAGATCCTGAAGAGCGATTACGATGAACAGGTCGTCCTCTCCCCGGGGGACGGTTGCCTCGAGGCATACCCACTCGAGGAATGGCTGGAACACGAAGATACAATACTCAAAATCCGGCGTTTCAGCAAGTCCCAAAAAAAATACAAACGCCATGTTACTTCTCATGCACTCGAATGCCCTATCGATTCCCAGGGGAGGGTCCTGGTGCCCCCCAAGCTCCGTGAGAGGGCGGGGCTGAAGGACAAGATCCTTTTTGTGGGCATGATCGATTACTTCGAGGTCTGGGACCAGGATGCCTATGAGGAGGAGGATGCCAACATGAGCGACAAGGTGTCGGAGCTCGAGGAAGCTCTTTTTCACATAGAAGACAAGACCGGAGAGTGAGCCATCAGCAAACGAGAACCCTCAAAACAACGAGCCTGATGAACCCGAATGCAATCCTATCATACCCCCGTGATGGTGGAAGAGGTCATCCATTTCATGGAGCCTGCACGGGACAGGGTCTATCTGGACGGAACAATCGGAACCGGAGGCCATGCAGAGGCGATTCTTGAAAAGAGTGCCCCAACCGGAAGGGTCATTGGAATCGATACCGATTCCGACACGCTTCCCATGGCTCGTGAAAGGCTTGCCCCTTACGATGAACGGGTTGTCTGCATCCACGCTCGATATGACGAGGCACGGGAGGTCCTTTCCGCACAGGGAGTGGAAAGGGTTCACGGCGCTTTGCTGGACCTTGGATTCTCAAGGGTCCAGATCGAGATGCAGGGGAGAGGGTTCAGCTTCTCCAAGGATGATCCCCTGGATATGCGAATGGACAGGACGGAAGGCGTTACCGCAGCCGAGTTACTCAAGAGCCTATCCGAGGAAAAGATGGCCCGGCTTTTCTACACTTACGGAGAAGAACGTTGGGCCCGGAGGATTGCCAGGGCGATAAGCAAGAGACGAAAAACCCGGGGAGAGATTCTCTCGACCCTGGAGCTCGCCGATACGATCAGGAGCGCCGTGCCCAGGAAAGGCCGGCGTCCCCCCAGGATTCATCCCGCCACCCGTTGCTTTCAGGCCCTCCGAATCGCTGTGAACAGGGAGCTGGAATCCCTGGAGAACTTTCTCCGGGATCTTCCGGACATCCTCGAGAAGGGGGGGCGCTGTTGTATCCTCTCCTTCCATTCCCTCCGGCTCCCGAGCTCCTTCGAGAAATAGTCCAGG
>CAZSUQ010000194.1:0-8208 GCA_964609935.1 uncultured Thermodesulfobacteriota bacterium
GTTGCTGTTTCTGTAAAACTTGTCGAACACGCCTCCCAACCTCAAGATGACCCTCTTGTGGAAGAGCTTTGACCAGAGCAGATAAAAACTGTTTTCCCAGAACACGAAATAGTCGGATGTATGGATCTGAACGATGTCGGGTTTCAGGGTTCGGAGCCGGAAAGGGAAGAGGAAGATATGATAGATCGTGACAATGAGGCCCTTGATCATACGTGACAGACCACCCTGAAAGAAGTCCTTGTATCCATGGGATCCCAGGGAGGTCTTCTTTGGGGGGCGGCTATTGGAGAAACAGACGTACTGGTACCGATGGTGGAGGTCGGAGTAGAGAATATTATGAAGCGAGGTTGTAACCCCTCCTACAGCGGGAGGGAAGGGCCCTACAAGAAGGATTCTTTCCATTTCAGACGGGCCTGCCTTCGGAACGTATTGAATTATAACTTGTTAAAAAGGATTATTTTTTTATTTTATGGGATCGCGAGGCATGGGTCAAGGTCTATTTTCGCTTTGTTTGTCAATGACTTAACGTTATTCTTCGTGTGTCTGTCGATATGGAAAGCTCGATGGTCCTCGAGGCCCTTCAGGTCAATGCTTTGATGGATTCCTTGTAGACCTTGAGATCCCCGTCTGAAAAGAGGACGAACCTGACCTCCTCGATTCCCGGGTGGGATCGGCAGACATCCTGGACCGTCCGGACGGCGATTCGGGAAGCCTCCTGGATGGGGTACCCGTACACGCCGCAGCTGATGGCCGGGAAGGCGATGCTTTTGAGACCGTTCTCTGCCGCAATCTCGAGGCTTCGCCTGTAACAGCCTGCCAGTTTCTCCGCCTCTCCCCTTGTGCCCCCCTTGTACACCGGCCCCACGGTATGGATTACGTGGCGTGCCTTCAGGCGGTACCCCTTTGTGATCTTCGCATCGCCTGTCTCGCATCCGCCCAGCTGTTTGCACTCCTCAAGGAGATCAGGGCCTGCAGCCCGGTGGATCGCGCCGTCCACACCGCCGCCTCCCAGCAGGCTCTTGTTGGCTGCATTGACGATGGCGTCCACGTCTTCTTTCGTGATATCCCCTTGAACAAGCGTTATTTTTCCAGATGCCGGCATGGTTGTTCCCCCTTTCTGTTCCCCTGAGCCGATCAGGAGACGGATTCGTCCTTGAGAACGAGGAGGTTCCCAAGGAACAGGGCATCCATTCCGGAGCGAAGGAACGTGGAGAGAGCGTCCGCCGGTGTCCTCACAATGGGCTCCCCCCTGAGGTTGAAGGATGTGTTCAGAACCACGGGCACATCCGTCATCTCATGGAACTTCTCCACCACCCTGTACAGGAGGGGGTGTCCATGTGCATTCACGGTCTGGACCCGACAGGTCTCATCCACGTGGACCACCGCAGGGATGAGATCTCTCTTCTCCGGCCTCACCTTGTACACACGCAGCATAAAAGGAGAAGGCATATCCTTCCGGAAGAAATTCCCGCAATGTTCCTCCAGGATCGCAGGAGCAAAAGGGCGAAATCCTTCCCGGAACTTTACTCGGTTGTTGAGTATGTCCTTCATCTCCGGGTTTCGGGGATCCGCCAGGATGCTGCGGTTCCCCAGTGCCCGGGGACCGATCTCCATTCGCCCCTGGAACCACCCCACGATCTTTCCCTGCGCGAGAAGCTCCGCACAGGTGGAAGCAGGATCGTCCAGCCTTTTCCCCTGGAGGTTCTTCTCCTCCAGTGCCCGCCGGCACTCCTCCTCTGCGTACGCCGGGCCCAGAAAGGCGCTTTCCAGCTGTTCCCTCTTCGTTCCTCCAGCGTGGTCGTAGTAGACGATCTGGGCTGCGCCGATGGCCGTTCCGGGGTCGCCGGCAGGGGGAGGGACGTACAGGTTCCGGAAGGGACCCCTCTCGAGAACAACGGAGTTCATCTGGCAGTTCAGGCAGACGCCTCCCGCAAGACACAGGTTGGGTGATCCGGTAATTGCATGCAGGTGTCCGGCCATGTGAAGAGCAATCTCCTCTACACGTTGCTGCAAGGCTGCAGAGATATCCTTGTGCCTCTTCTCCAGGGGGGTTTCGGGTATTCTGGGCGGCCCCAGAGTTCGCACCAGTTTCTTTGAATACATGGTTTTTGCAGCATAATGAAAGGAGAAGAAATCCAGGTTCAACCGGAAGGTTCCCTCGCTGCCTTCGTGAATGATGTTGCGGAACAGGGGGGCATACACACCCGGGTCCCCGTAGGGGGCCAGCCCCATGACCTTTCCTTCCCCGCTGTTGGGTTTGAATCCCAGATACTGGGTAAAGGTCTCGTACAGCTTTCCCAGCGAATGCGGATAGGAGATCTCCTGGAGGATGCGGACCCTGGTGCCTTCCCCGAGCCCGAACGTGGATGTGGTGAACTCCCCGGTTCCGTCCAGTGTAAGGATCGCGGCCTTGTCAAAGGGACTCGGAAAGAAGGTGGATGCCGCATGCGCCAGGTGGTGTTTGACCTGGATCACCGGAGGAAGGGTCCCCAGTGCTTTTTTCAGTTCTTCATCAAGGGACTGGTGCCGGGAATAGCTCGCCACATTCCGCAGGAACAGGAGCGAATGAGGCAGATAGCGAAGGGCGTATTTTACGGCCTGGAGCGGGATCCCCTTCATGTCCGAATAAAACCCCACGCCTGCGATGTCCGATCCCTGGATCCCGGCCGTCCGGAGCGCGTCTCGGACCGCTTCCGTGGGAAACTGGGTGTCGTGTTTGATTCGTGTGTAGCGCTCCCCTTCAGCGGCAAAGAGGACTTTGCCGTCCTTGAAGAGGCATGCGCAGGAATCGTTCATGCCGAAACAGCAGATTCCCAGGATATAACCGGACGGGTCAGGATTTCTTTTCGGGTGGGGCATATCTCTTCGTTGTCACGAGGCTTCCGAACTCGACGTTTTCTGGAAAAGGTACCGGAGTGTGCTCCAGATAAGCTTCAGTTCGTGGTTGTTGAATGCTGCGAAGATGAAACGCTTCCACAGGTACTTCCACATATATTGAAGGGACATGTAATACTTTTTGTAAAAATGCTTCTGGAAGGCCTGGAGTCTCTGTTCATCGATCTCCGACAGGTTCACGGCCAGGGCGTTGTAGTGGGAAAGATGCTTGATCGCCTGCTGCTGATCCGCGGAAAGGTTCTCGTAGACGGGGGAGCCGGGATAGGGGGTGAAGAAGGCCACCTGGATCATGAGCGCGTCGATCTTCTTGGCGAGTTGAAGCGTTCCTTCCATCTCCTCCTCGGTCTCTCCCGGGTTTCCGATCACGTAGTACGCGGTGAGTGAGATTCCCTCCTTGCGGATTTCTCCCGCAACCTCCAGGACTCTCTCCTGTGTCGTCCCCTTTTCCAGGGATTGAAGGATCCTGTTGGAGGCGGACTCCACGCCCGCGCAGATGCCCACGCAGCCTGCTTTCTTGAGCGCGTGGACCCCTTCCCTGTCCAGCGCGTCGAAGCGGGTTTGGATGATAAAGGGCACAGGCGCGCTGTTCTGCTGAAGCTTTTCACAGATCTGAAGCGTACGCTCGCGATCCAGGCTGAAGATGTCGTCTTCCATGAAGATGGCATTGATGCCGATCCGGGATTTCTGTTCGAGCATGTCCTCTACGACACGCTCGGCGCTTTGCTGCCTGTAGGCATGGCCAAAGGATTGCCGCAGCGTGGGTGAGCAATAGATGCACTTGTACGGGCAGCCCCTTGTTGTGAGGCCGAAGCCCCAGCGGAGCGGCCGGAACCCGGGCACCTGGGAGGAGTAGATGTGATACCTGGAAAGAGCGAGTAGCGAATAGGGGACCTGGGGAAGGGAATCGAGATCGTCCAGCTGAGCTGCCTTGGGGAGCCCGCCGGCTTCCCCTGGTTCCATCCCTCCATCAAAGGCATGGATCCCGAGAGATCCATCCGACAAGGTTCCCTGTCTCAGGCCGCCTACGAACCGTTCGATGATCGCATCGTACTCCCCGAAAAGGCAGCCGTCGAACAGAAGCGTTCCGTCTCTCTTTTCACAGAATTGCATGGGGAGAATGCTGGCATGCTGTCCACAGGCCCACAGGGGTATACCCAGGGTTGTCTTCAACCGAAGCGCCAGCTGTTTGGCAAAGTCCACTGCAGGCGAGTCCGCCTCGAGGATCACGAACTCCGGGTTCGTTTCCCGTATCCGCTCCTGGAGCGTTTCCAGGGAACAGGGCTCGGCCCATGTGTCCAGGATATTGACCCGCATTCCCTTTTCCAGCAGGATCGCGCCACTGTAGGCCATGATCATGGGCCACATGGTGTCCTGAGGATGGTAGTTCGAAAAGGAAATGAACGGGGCTATGCGGACAAAGGTGATGGATGGAGAATCGTTCATAAACGCTCCCACGGTGGACATAAAATCATTATGATGAATGGTCGAATATTTCGCAACCGCAGTCCATGGGTGTTCCCTTTCGCTTTTCACCTTTTCAATGTGCACGATTGAAATCGTGTTTCATTGACAGGTGGATGAAATCACTTGATAATTTAAACAATTGAAAGGGGAAACGTGCATGGACGGAGAAGTGGAGAAGACCCGGGAAATGGACGATCCGTACGGGTTTCAGGACCCTTCCGAAGAGCTTTTCCCCCCCATCGTCATGCTGGATATTACCAATGTGTGCAATGGGAAGTGCCTCCATTGCCCGCAGAAGGATGTTGCCAGAGAGGGAGGATACGAGCCCGCCTACCTGGAGGTGCACCTCTTCGAGAAGCTCATGAAGGAGGTGTCGAACTACAAGCCCAAGGTGGTTCGGATCACCGCGGATGGAGAGCCCATGCTCCACCCGGAGATCTTCACCCTGCTGGAATGTGCAAAGAGATACAGGGTTGAGCCGGTCAACCTCACCACCAACGGCTCCCTCCTCTCCGAAGAGGCGCTGGAAGAGATTCTACGGATCGGCGTGGATGTGGTGGACGTGAGCCTGGATGCGTTTTCCGTGGAGACCTACGCAAAGATTCGTGCGGGCCTGGATTTTCACAAGGTCGTGGAGAATGTGCACCGGCTCCTGGAACGGCGTGATCCCGGCCGGACCAAGGTGATGGTGAGCATCATCCGCATGGATGCGAACGAAGCGGAGCTGGATGATTTTGTCCGCTACTGGCAGGAACGCGTGGACAAGGTCCTTGTGAGGTCCCTTCACAGCAATCGTAACTTTTACGACCACTCCTCCTCTCCGGAACCCTCCCCTCAACGATACCCCTGCCCCCACCTGTGGAAGCGGCTCATCCTTGACTACAGGGGCAGGATCAAGTTCTGCCCGGTGGACTGGCAGGGCGACAGCGTGGTGGGGGACTTCCGGGAAACGAGCCTCCAGGACGTATGGAAGAGTCCCCGGATGGAGCACTACAGGGCCCTGCACAAGGCAGGGGAATTCTCCCGGATCCCCTTTTGCGGAGACTGCCAGGACTGGAAGACCTCCCCGTGGGACCACGGCTATGAAAAGGCCGTGGGTGCGGTTTTCCGGAAGGGAAGTGAATGATCGTCTCGATCCTCCAGCCGAGCTACCTCCCGTGGGCTGGTGTCTTTGATCTCATGCTGAGGTCGGACTGCTTCGTGTACCACGACAACCTCGCCTACGATAAATCGTGGAGGAATCGAAACAGGATCCGGACACAAAAGGGCTTTTCGTGGCTCACGGTCCCGGTGAAGGGCAAGGCCCTTTCGAGCATGCTGCTGACCGAGGTGGAGATCGACAACAAGCGTCAATGGGCCAGGAGGCAGTGGAACCTGATCCAGGAGAATTATCGAAGCGCCTCCTGTTTTCGAGATTACGGCTCCGAACTGGAGGAGATCCTCTGCGGCAGGGAGTGGAAGGGACTGCTTTCGCTGAATTGCGCCACCACGGAATGGATCCTGAGGTGCCTCGACCTGAAGCCTCGAATCCTTTTTGCCAGCGATCTCTCCCTGGGGGACTCGCAGAAGAACGAGCGCATCGTTCGCATCTGTCAAAGCCTGAAGGCGGATACGTGGCTGGCGAACGAGGCCTGCAGGGGGTATGTGGAGCCCGAGGCGTACGAACGGGCGGGCATTCGCGTTGTCTACCAGGATTACGTTCATCCGGTTTACCCGCAGGTGTTTGACCCGTTTCTTTCCCACCTGTCCGTCATCGACCTCCTTTTCAATTGCGGATCCGAGAGTCTTGCCGTCATCAGGAAGGGGGGGAGCCCGATTGAATCCGCATAGAGAATCAGGCGAGATTCCAGGGGCAGGGCAGGGCAGGATTCTCGTGGCCGGGGGAGGAAGCACGGGCATAGGAGCCGCCTGGGAGGCAGCGCTGCGAGGGTGGAAGGTGCTCCTGGTGGAACAGGAGGCATGTCTTGGGGGAATGGGGCGGAGCATCCTTCACAATGGGAACCATTACGACCTCGGCACACACATCTTTCACTCGGACAACCCCCTTCTGCTTCAACGCGTAAAGGATGCAGCCAAGGACCCGTTGATCGAGAGCCGGCAAAAGATCCGGATCAAGTGGGACGGCCGGTTCTACCGGTATCCCCTGTCGGCAGGGGATCTCCTCCGGAAACTTCCCTGGGGCGTCCTGATCCCATGCGGGTTGAGCTTTCTCAAGGCCCAGGGCAGCCGGGCCTTTCAGGGGGAATCCGGATCGGCCGAAGATCAACTCATTCGGGATTACGGCAAACGCCTCTATGAAATCTTCTTCCGGGACTACACGGAAAGACACTGGGGGATTCCGGCAAGCAGGCTCGACCCGGGGCTCGTCAAGCAGAGGATCTTGAGAACAGACCTTTTCGGGTTGCTCGCCCGTTTTGCCGGAAATCTCTCGGGCAAGGAGGCTTCCCACTCACGCCCTCAGGAACAGCCGGTGGCGCAGGAGTTGTATTACACGGAGCAGGGCAGCGGAGGGCTGTTCCATCTTTTGAGGGACGAGCTCGAGCGTCTCGGCGTGGAGATCTGGACCGGATGCCGGCTCCGGCACCTGGAGGGCCGTGACGGAAACATCGTGAAGGCCGTGTGCGAGCGGCCCGGGGAAAGCGTGGAGGTGGACTGCGATGCCGTCATCAGCACGCTCCCCCTGGACGGCCTGAACGCCATGATCGACAGCGCGTCGGCACAGGATGTGGAAGCGCTCGACGTTCGATCCCTCATCGTCTCCGGGCTTCTGGTGAAGCGGCAGGCGGTTCTGGATGCAAACTTCATTTATTTTCAGGATGCGCTTTTCGGAAGGGTCAGTGAACCCAAGCGGGTGGGGCTCTCCGTTACACCGGCGGATCATACGATCCTGCTTTGCGAGGTGGCCTGCTCGCAGGGAGACGACCGGTGGCAAAACCCGGACCGGGTTACGGACCAGGTGATCAAGGAGCTGGTACGGGAAGGTTGCCTTCAAGATGCTTCGGAGGTTGTGGACCGGATCAGCATCCCGGTGGCCCATGCGTATCCCGTTTACCGGAAAGGGTATTTGAACAAGGTCCGGCTCCTGCAGGATCGTTTGCAGGCCTTTTCCAACCTCTTCTCTGCGGGAAGATGGGGGGAGTTCCGCTACATCAACATGCATGTTGCCATGCTTTCCGGGATGCAGGCAGCGGAAAAAGCGGATGGATTCCTGCGTCGACAGTGAGAACCGCTGGATGCTTATGAGACCTTTCAAGAGAAAAGCGGACGAAGATTCCGGAGATCCGAGTCAAACGGTGCGGGTGGGTCGTACGTTTCTTGGATTGATGGTCCCCATCGCCATCTATCTCACGTTGACGCTGCCCCGCCTCCATCTTCCTGCACCGTATACAGACGAGCTCTTCTTTGCCCCCTCGGCCATGGAGATGGCGGGAATCGATCTGCCTCAGGATTACAAAGCGGATATCGTCCTGTACGAGTTAGAGGCAGGAGGCCGGTCTTTTCCGGTCATGGCGCTCCAATATCTCGGTATGTTACGTGCCTATTTTCAGGGGATCGTCTTCCTGATGACGGGACCCTCGTTGATCGCCCTACGCATGTTTCACATCCTTCTCGGCGTTCTGGGGATCACGGCAACCTACTTTTTTTCCCGTGGATTTTTCCGAAGCGAAACAGCCGGTTTTTTTGCAGCACTCTTCCTGGCCTTTGATCCCTCCTATGTTTTTTCCACCCGAATGGACAGTGTAGGATTTTCCCTCTCCATGGCCTTGAGGAGCCTTTCCATGTTCCTGTTCCTCTACTGGTGGAGAAGGGGTTCACGGGGGGCTCTCTATCTCGCCTTCTTTCTGGTGG
>CAZSUQ010000195.1:0-8206 GCA_964609935.1 uncultured Thermodesulfobacteriota bacterium
CTTTTGTCCTTCATTTTGGCCACACCTTCTCCGCCTACGACCTCTAGCTGTAAATAACCGCAAATTTCCAATTTCACTTCTTTGTCACCGAATTTCTGCTTCAATGTAAATGCCGCATCGGCACTTGACGGCTGGATCAGAGATGCTGAAAAACAGAAGAGCATTGGAAGACAGAGTAAGACCGTACCTTTGCTGTACTGCTTAAAAATCATTCCCCCTCCCTCCTCACAAAAATCTCAAACGCCTCATTACGATTAACGGGGTAGTAGCATGTCTTGTTATGTATGATCCATGGTGATTCCTGTTCTTGGTACGCGCTCCCCGTAGTTGAACCGCACAACGAGGCGATACCAAAACCACCGCCCGAACCCCTTGACATCATCTCAGCCAGGATAACATTGTAAGGAAAACCAACTTTTTCTTCGAGCGCGCTAAATACACCGATGTTCCTGTGAGAAGACAAAAAAAATGTTCCCCTCCGGAAACATTTATTAATAATAATTTTTTCTATGCCAAACCTTCAATCCCGTTCAGGATTGAGAGCCTTGTCCCTGTAATACACCTTTGATTTACAAGCATCCAGGATTTCAGGGACACATCCATGCACATGGATTTCACCTCCTCTGGCCCGTGCCCCAACGCCTTCAACGCAACCGTAGATATCGATCCTTCCGCCTTCCTGGAGGGTTCCTGCGTAGGTCTTCTTGAAGCCCAGACCTGAATTTCCAAAGACACGAACGATGCCGTTCTTCATTTTCGTGCCCG
Source organism: uncultured Thermodesulfobacteriota bacterium (assembly GCA_964609935.1). Classification (GTDB taxonomy): domain Bacteria; phylum Desulfobacterota; class DSWW01; order DSWW01; family DSWW01; genus CAYTRL01. The sequence goes on from CAZSUQ010000195.1 coordinate 766, forward strand.
TGTCCTCGTGAACATCCTTCTTAACGACAACAAGACCGTCCCGGAGCATGTAGGCAACAGAGCGCGCACTCCCATGGATGATGACTTCTCCGTTCAGCATATGGGAGGCCACATCGGAATAGACGTCTCCCCAAACATCCACCCTTCCTCCCTTGAGTTTAAAGGCGACAATCTCCGCATTTCCACGGAGAACAACGTTCCCACCCTGCATTTCTTCCGAGAGGCTTTTAACATTCCCATGGATTTCAACCTCTCCCCCCTGCAGCTCATTCGCAACGACCTTCGCGCTTCCATGCAGGACCAGAGAACCGCCGCTCATTTGACAGGCGGTGTTGTATCTCAGGTCACCGTTGACGATAATCTTGTGAGGAGCCTTCATGCCGTTCTTGTAACCCACGTAGTCCAAGGCATGTTCCGGTGACAGTTCCACCTCCGACGGTTCCGCAAGATGGTTGATGAGAGCACTGGTAAAGAAGCCGAAGATCTCTTCAAATTCCCTTTTTTCACGAAAGGCGGATGACTTCTCGTTCACGAACGTCTCGAGATCTTTTACCGAGTACGCCACATTCGACAAGGCCTTTTCGAGGAATCTTTCGCTGTCGCAGATGTTCTCAAGGTCTCTCAGGCGGTCCCACACTGCTGCGAGCAGGCCTTCCAGCCGTTTCGCTCCGCTCTTTTCCGATCTCGCCTGTTCACGGAGGGTTTCCAGGAGACGGGAATCCTCTTCCAGCCGTATTCCTCTGGATCGAGAACGGTCCGATTCAAAAGGAAGGCCCTTGGCATCATCAAACAATGCAAGATCTCTTTGTGCGTGCTGCCCCGGAACCGCTGTTTTTTCGTATTCTTCCCTTGCTGCCTTCTTGTGACCATGAAACCGCGTGAACCAACCCTCTCTTTCAAGGAGAATAAAGACGACCAGAACGCTTAGTACAATCCAGATGATTTCTCTTCCTGGGAGCTTTGTCTTCCGTGGTGGCATGGGCCGCATGAGACTCCCTCAAACATGGAACTGTGGCTGGAATACTTTGGAATCGGAAACGATATACTGAGGAACGTAATCTCATGTCAAGAAAACCACCACCACGAACATTGGGATTCAGGGCAAAAAGAAAACAAAGGACAGCGGCAAGAAATAAGTGGATTTTTTTTGAAAATCCATGTTTTTCAAGGTGTTCCCATCCCTGACTTCGCACATACGGACAAGTTCCCAAACAAGGCCGCCTGTTGACACCTTTCTGAATCAAGGGAAAAAATGTATACTCTTCCGTGATGTTCTGCTTCGCTTACGGACGCCAAACAGTCCCGCGGTTCCCAAGCTGATCAAGGAACACCGAGAGATCCTGCAGGGCTTTCCGCCCTGACCGCCCATGAATCATCGTGGACCGCTCAACCAACATCAACCCTGTTGAGGAGATGCTTGTTATGTCGAAACCGTTGACAGTGAAAGAGGTGACCCGGATCGTACTCGAGGCCATCGAGAAGGCCCATAAGGAAATCGGAGAATCGGCGGAACCGGCCCAACGGAACCGGTTCAAATGGCCCGTGGACTGCACCGTCGGTCCGGGCCTCGAGGGTGCCATCGCCTGCGAGAGCAAGGTGGGATTCGTGAACGGGTCGCAGGGATCCCTGATCTACCGCGGGTACGACGTTCTGGATCTTTGCGCGCACTCCACGTTCGAGGAGGTCTCTTACCTGCTCATCCACGGCAGGCTGCCCAACCAGGGGCAGCTGGAAAGGTTCAAGAAGAAGCTGGTGGATTTCCGCCATGTGCCCAAAACGCTTCGCCTGCTGATGGGATTCCCGGTGGAGGAGATGAACGCCATGGCGGCCCTCAGACTCGGCACGAACATGATGCGCCAGGAGTTCACCCATGTGGACGAGAGGGTGGCCAAACGCGACGTGGACACGGCCATCAGCGCGGATGAGGATTCCATGGCCATGGAGGTCCCTCCCTGGGGAGGCGATCGCGCCATCTACGAGTTCAAGAAGGGCTCCCAGAGAAGGAAGGCCAGAGCGGAAAAGGCCCTGGCCGAGGCCGCTGGCATCAACTCGGCCTATCACCTGATCGCCGGGGTGGCCACCGTCGTGGCCGCTGTTGCCCGTATCCGTGAGGACCTGATGCCCCTGGAACCGGACCCCGAGCTCAGCCACGCCGCCAACTACCTCTACATGATCACCGGCCGCCGCCCTACACCGGCGGAAGAGAGGGTGATGGACATCGCCCTCATCCTGCATGCGGATCATGGGATGAATGCCAGCACCTTTGCATCCATGGTGGTGGCATCCACCCTGTCCGACATCTACCTGTCCATCAGCTCGGGCGTTGCCGCCCTGACCGGCCCCCTGCACGGCGGAGCCAATGAGGGTGTGATCCGGATGCTCGATGAGATCGGCGACCCTCAGAACGTGGGAGAATGGTTCAAGACGGCACGGGCCGAAGGAAAGAAGATCACAGGGTTCGGGCACCGTGTTTACAAGCAGTACGACCCCAGGGCCCGGATTCTCGGTCCCATCGCCAGGCACATGACCGATCAGAGCAGCGGGACCGAGACCATGATGAAAACCGCGCTCGAACTCGAGAAGGTTGTGATCAAGGGCCTTGGCGAGGAAAAGGGGATCTACCCGAACGTGGACTTCTATTCGGGCCTGGTGTACACCAACCTCGGCATCCCCACGTACCTGTTCACGCCCACCTTTGCCGTGGCGCGCGTGGCGGGCTGGACGGCGCGGGTGCTCGAATACCTGAACAACAACCGCATCTTCCGGCCCCGTGCCGTCTACACGGGAAGGACAAACAGCAAGTACGTACCCCTGGAAGAGAGGAAGTAACCGGCACGGGCCCTTCTATCCGCTCCCTTTGTCCGTGCCGCCTCCCTTTGGAAACGAGGGGCTGTCTTCTTCCCTGCTTTGATCCAGGGGGGACAGGCCGAGCACGTCCAGGGCCCGTGCTGCAGCCTCCATCTTGGCCTGAGCCTTTGCAGCACGGCGGGCCGCCTTGTCCGAGTTCTTCATGGCATCCCGGGCGGCTTTCTCCATCTCTGTCAGGTCGCCTGCTTCCACGCTCGAGGCCGCGGCCGACTGCAGCTGCTTCACCTTCTCCTCCGCATCCCTGCCGGCAGCGGCCGCCGCCTGCTCGGCATCCTCGAACCGCCTGGTGGCCTCTGCGTGGGCGTCCATGGCGGCGGCGATTTCCGCGGATGTTCCTTCCTCAGGTTCCGCATCCAGGTCGATATCCTCGGCGGCAAGGCCGAACGCGGCAATGCCCAGGTGAGAGAGAATCCTTTTGACCGGGCCGCCAAAGGGCCCCACAAGGTCCTTCCCTTTGAAACGAAAAGGGAGAAACACCATGGATGCGTTGGCCGACTGCTCTTCAACGGCCTCGATGTCGGCATTCACCACCACCTCGGGTTCGGCCGTGATGCGCACCTCGTCCAGCGTGTTACGGAGGATCTCCATGCCCTGTTCGTAATCCTGGCCCGATCCAACGGCCAGAACCCGGATCCTGGCGTTCGCCCACTCCTCGCTTCGGGTCATCAGGTAGGCGAACAGGAGCATCATGCGGCAGGTGCGTTTCCCGAACCACCACACATCGATCCTGCGCTGATCGGCCGGCAGGGCGTTCAGTTGTTCCCAGGCTTCTTCGGTGGCATGCAGGATGATAATGTTGCATCCGTACCGGAACATGGGGCGGAGGTTGCGAATGGAATTCACTTCCTTGAAACGGGCCCAGAACCCGGGGAGACGCTCGAGCCAGTTGAAAAGAACCGTGTTCACCCGCAGGGGACCGATCCCAAAGGCCTGGACCAGATCGTAAGCCCCGGAATCCTGGTCCGGGGCAGCCACAACAAGGGGGAAGGCTTCAGGGTTGTGTCGTGCAATCTCCTTTCGAAGCTCTGCTTCGGCCTGGGCTCTCTGTTTTCGTATGGGCATCCGGTCGCCCTCCAGGATCTGCACCGCCGTGGTCACGCCGCTGGTCCCTTCCAGCCAGAAAGCGAAACGCAGGAGACGGCCCCGCCTGACGGGATCGCTGGAGATGGCCAGCAGAACGGGCCTCCAGTCCCTTGGGTGCTCCGGCTCCTTTGAGGCCGCAATCAAATGCTCCCGTGCACGCTGGAGGTGATAGGACCGACGGCTGTCAGCCCAGCGGGCGGGCCCGGCCGTCCGCCTGAGGTACTGGTAGAGCGAGAAGAGGACAGCCGCCGCCACGGCACCTGCCGTGAGATCGATGGCCAGCATGGCCCCAAGGCATGCAACCCCTCCCAGAAGGCTCAGCCGCTTGTCGAACCACCGGAATCGGGGTCGAAAGGAGGGGCTTGCCGCCTGGGCCTCGTAAAACGTTGCGATATTGAGGAGACCGTAGGAGATCAGGAAGAACATGGAGACCATGGGTGCAATCATGTTCAGCCTCCCGAGCCCCACGGTGGCAAAAGCGATCCCTGCGGACAGCAGAACACCCCGCCTGGGATTGCCGGCCGCGCCGGCCCCCTTTGCAAACGGCATGAGAAAGGGGAAGATCCTGTCGCGGGCCAGGGACTGAAGGATCCTCGGGGCACCGAGGAAGGACGCCATTCCGGAAGACAGTGTGGCGGAGATCACGCCGGCGTCAATCAGGAAGCGTAACCCGGCCACGCGCTTCATGGCGGTGTAGTCCCGGCAGAGAACCTCCTGTGGAACAGCCGCGCTGAGCAGGAGCGCCGCAGCGAAGTAGACAAGCGCTGAAAGGCCCACCGCCAGAAAGGTTCCCAAAGGCAGACTCTTCCCGGGGTCCTTGAGGTCGCCCGACATGCTCACGCCCTGTGTAAACCCTGTCACTGCGGGGAAAAAGATGGCAAACAGCGTCCAGAAGGGGAGCGCCGATGCCGGGGCAGACCAGTTCCGGGCGAGATTCGATCCTTGAAAATGGGAGATTCCACCAACGAAGAAGGAGATCAGGGCCAGCGCCAGGATGCCCATGATGACGAACTGGAGCTTTGTGGCCCAGTCCGCCCCCAGCCAGGCAAACAGGAACAAAAAGGATACGGCAAGGGCTGCCACGACCTGCGGAAGGAGCGCGTGATCAAAGGGGAGGATGCCCGCAAGCACCTCCCCGAAGCCAATGCAGTAAAAGGCAATGGACACGGATTGCGCCAGAAAGAGTACGATGCCGATGGCACCCCCGAACTCCAGGCCCAGCGTTCGGGAGATGAGGTAATAATCACCCCCGCCCTTCACCTTCAGGTTGGTGGCGATGGCGGAAAGGGAGACGGTTGTCAATATGGAGATGGCGTTGGCCATGGCGATGATGAGCAGGGCCCGGCCCAGACCTGCGTTGCCCACCACGAATCCGAGCCTCAGGAACAGGATGATGCCCAGAATGGTCAGGATGCTAGGCGTGAACACCCCGCTGAACGTACCCATGGTTCCCCTGGGATATGCGTGAGCTGAGTTTCCGCTGTGTTGGTCACTCATTGAACGCCCCCTGAGACCCATCCTGTGGATCTACATTCCACCTTGTAGGTAAACATGTTCCTGACTCCTCCCTCGATCATATTCGAATTCGAACATTTTCGAAACGAAGGATCAGGCTTCCAAGAGGAGAACCTCTCTCCAGTGAGCGAATAGCGATCTTCGCTGAGTTCTTTTGCAGCATCCTGGTATAGTTATCGTGAAAAATTGTCGAAAGAATAGTTGTGGGACCTTGTTTGAAACAAGCCTGTAAAGGGAGGTGTTTCGCCTACCTGGAGGAGCAGACATGAAACCGAACCGGATGGTGTCGGAGGCCGATATCGTACATGGGACCCCGATACCCACATCTGACCCAACGTGGCATTCTCCGGACCCCGGCGAGGTGTTGGACCGAGGGCACCTTGTTGAGATTGCGAGTCATTGCATATCCATCTACTCCACTGCCGCAAACATCTATCGCAACCTGGCAAAGATGGGAGAGACGTCACCCGTCACCGTCTTCTGGGGCGGGCTCTGTGAGGAGATCGAGAAACAAAGGGCTTACTGGGACAAGGTGCTCGAACTGTTGAGGGACGGAAACGCAAAGCTCGAACTCCTTGACAGTTCTCAAAGGATCCTGAGGCAGATGGACTACGTATCCTCCATGGTCTCGCAACTCTTACAGAGTATAAACACAAAAGACACCCTGGCCGATGCTTTTATCAAAACGCACTGCCTGCAGGTCTTCCTCCTTCATCCAATGCTTCTCGAATTGAATGAAATGGCATCCGCCGGGGTCTTCAGAAACGTGGATGAATTCGACCATGCCAAGCATCTGACGCGATTCTTTTTTGGGCTGGAGGAGTTCGGCAGCGACGTGGTCGTGTCCGACGGCTTCAAGGAATCGCTGGAAAGGCTTTGGGGGTGCAAGAACAAGCTGATCGTGGAAAACAAGGAAGACAACGTGACCGGCGCCTTGAACCGAAAGGGCCTTTTCCGGGAAATGGGGAACCTGGCGAATCTTGCACAAAGGAATCAATATACGATCGCGATCCTGATGTTCCACATTGAAAATGCCGAGGCACTGTACAAGGAAGGGAGTAGTGAAGTAGCCGACCACATGCTCAGCGAGCTCGTGATCTCCCTGAAAGCGATTTTTCGGCAGTCCGATGTGGTGGGGCGATACGATTTTTCCACGTTCCTTGTCTATCTCTCCCAGGTCAAACAGCAGTTCCTGTATGAGATTGCAGACAGGCTGATGGACCGTGCCTCTCTGATTCAAAAGAACGGTCTTTCCCTGTCCGTCTTTCTGGGTGGTTCGTACGGTTCCCTCGGTGGAGATGATGCGCGGTCGCTTCAGACCTATATCGATGCGGCCGAAGACTGCTTATGGCGGGCCAGGCTTTCCCGTAAAAACAGGGTTCTGATCGAGTAAGCCGAGGTTCCTTTCGGCGCACCCCTCCGTGGGCCTTTCTTCCAACACACACGTTTCGTGAGGTTTTTCAAGCCGCATTCGGTGGCTTGAGCAAATAGGCGGACATGGGATCAGGCTGCTGACCGCCGGATCTTCCTTCCCCGGGGGTAGGCCTTCACCTTCTGCCCGGATGAGGACGGACGAGACAAGGCCTGCGTACAGTAGGGACAGTAGTTCCATTTGGGGTCAACGATCTTCTTGCAGCCCTCACAGGTTTTGATCAGGTCGTTCTTGCAGTAAGGGCAAGCGATGAATTCCGTGCTGATGTGGTTGCCGCAACTGCTGCACAGGGTACCGTAGATGTCATCGCTCTGGCTCACGCGCAGAACGCCGTCCACGCTTATGATGCCGCTGAGAACCTTTTCCAGCCCTGAATAGGTCAGGGTCGTCATCCCCTCGGCCAGGGCCAGCTGTCGAATCGTGGTTTCCGTGACCTCGTTGGAGATGTATTCCTTCATTCTCTGACTGATGTTAAGGATTTCATAAATCCCTGTCCTTCCCTTGTACCCCGTGTTCGCGCATTCACTGCATCCCTCGCCCTTG
>CAZSUQ010000196.1:0-8205 GCA_964609935.1 uncultured Thermodesulfobacteriota bacterium
CTGCTCGATCATTTTTTCCAGACGTTTTTTCTTCTGTTCAACGCTTTTCAACTGCCGCCTTGTATACTCCGGAAGCGAACCGAGGTCCCCTTCAAAATCAGCGAGCGTGATGACCTCGTCGTCCACCTTGACAAGGACAGTGCCCCGGGGTTTCTCTTGCACAACATCCCCTTTGCCGGCAGGCGAAGGAGCCTTGCGTTCGCAGGCGGGAAGAAACGCGATCCATGAAAGCATTCCAAGAATGAGGAAGGTCTTTTTCAACATGGTTCATCCTCCAGGTTTGTATGGTGACAAAGAAGGAAATAAGCCCCAAAAAGACTATTTCTTTAGCATAGGCCATCCGGAAAGGCAAACAAACGGATGTGCTCCTCGGGGCCTTCGGGCCCCTTGAAAGCGCTCAACAAAAACCATACAGTAGCAGGAAGAAGCATCGGGAGGAGGGAGGATTGTTGATGCATGCGCATCGATTTCCGGCGGCCATCTTCCGAACGGACTTCAACGGTTTGTCCAGAGAGAACAATGAAAAGCGATCTATACGACACCCTGGGGATCGCACCCAACGCAAGTGAAGAGGAAATCAAAAAAGCGTTTCGACGTGTTGCACTCCTCTGCCATCCGGACAGGAATCTTCACAATCCCGAGGCCGAGGAACGTTTCAAAGAAGCCAACTACGCCTATTCCATCCTCGGGAACAAGGAAAAGAGAGGAAGATACGATCTTTACCGGGACTTTCGTGCACAATCGGCCCGCTGGGGACTGCCTGCAACAGGGGCCTACGAGCGTTTCCTTGAGGACATGTTCCTGAGTTCCTCTCTCACGAATTTCCCCCAGGGAGTCCCTCTTGACCTCGATTTTCTTACGCGTTTTCATCCTCTCTTCAATGTTTCCAGGGCATCCATGCTCTTCCTTCGGCGTTTTTACACATCGCTCCGCAAGGAACAGATCCTGGATGGCACACCCTTCCCCTTCTCCCGTTTCGCCCGCAAATCCACGAAGAAAAAGAACCGCATCTTCTTCCGGACCTTCCAGGATCGGTCCCGCCGTCCTTCGCGCCCGTCGGGCAACGGCGTTGAGGATACCCCGTTGTCCGCAGAACCCGCACAATCCGGAAGGAAGCGCGACGGGGATATCGAGTGGATCCTGCCGGTGACGCATGATGAGGCGGAAAAGGGAGCATCGCTGAACGTTTCCTTCCCTGGAGAATCGGGATGGCAGCGGGTCCTCCTCCGGGTCCCCCGGGGGATCCGGGATGGCAGGAAGCTTCGAATCCGAAAGAAGGGAAAGTGGATCTCTAAAGCAGAGGGATACGGGGATCTCTACCTCGAGGTCCTGATCCGATAAAAGGGGAAAAGAGGCGTCCCAGGGGAAACGGCCGGGCCACCGGATGGCCACCGGGATCTTTTCCCCGCGTCTTCAACAAGGTCTGTCATGAGCAGGAAGAAAGATTATTATCGAACGCTTGGCGTGGAGAGAAGCGCCACACTTGAGGAGATCAAGAAGAAGTACCGTAAGCTCGCCATGCAGTATCACCCGGATCGAAACAAGGAAGACAAGAAGGCAGAGGAACGCTTCAAGGAGATCAGCGAGGCCTACGCAGTTCTCGGCGATCCTGAGAAAAGGAGGCAGTACGACACCTTTGGTTCATCGCAGTTCCACCAGCGTTTCAGCCAGGAGGACATCTTCCGGGGATTCGATATCGGGGACATCCTGAAGGATTTCGGCTTCTCATCGGATGACATCTTTTCCGGCATCTTCGGGGGAGGCCAGGGAAGACGGAGGAAACAGGGCCCCCGCGGGCCAAACCCCTTCGGCTCACGGGGCGGGCCTTTCAGCGGGCAGGGAGGGCCATTCCACGATGTCTTCGGCAATGCGTCCCCTTTCGGCGCTTCACCTCAGCAACCTTCAAAGGGCCCTGACCTTTCCACAGACCTCACCATCACCCTGGAAGAGGCGGCCCGGGGTGTCACAAAGAAGTTCACCATCGCCCGTGGTAAGAAGCGGGAAAAACTGGCCGTGAAGATCCCGGCGGGAACCCCGGAAGGGAAGAAACTCAGGCTGGCCGGAAAGGGCGAGTCCGGTCCGGCGGGCGCGCCTCCGGGCAACTTGTACATCATGGTACGGATACAACCCCACCCGGTTTTTCGCCGGGAGAAGGATGACCTCTACCTGGAAAAGGAGATCAAGCTGTCCGAGGCGGTTCTGGGAACCACGATGGAGGTCACCACGCTCCTTGACGGCCCCAGGAGATTGAAGATCCCGCCGGGCACACGGGCAGGCACCAAGATTCGGTTACGCGGCATGGGTGTTCCCCGCATGGGCAAGGAAGATCGCGGGGATGCCTACGTTTCCATTCTTGTTTCGGTCCCCAAGAAACTGAACAAGAATCAGAGAAGGCTCGTGGAGGAACTGGCCAAGGAGGGGCTTTGAGCGAGATTCACGGCTGTGCGTCACCCTCGTTCTCCTCGAGCCAGCCGAGGATCTTCGGGAAAACCTCTTCCTCGCAGTGCCTGCCCACGAGAAGATCCCCGTGCCCGTACTCTTCCCGGTGCCCTTCCCTCTTTCCAAGCACCACGAAACGCTTCTTCTCCGAGGAGATCCTGTCGTAGATGCCCTGCATGTTCTCCGGCAAGCAGAAGAAATCCCTCGTGCCGGCCATCATCATCAGGGGCCTCCGGATGGAATCCATGCGGGCTTCATAGGATTGCTTCCCGTCATAGGTGCGAAACTCCCCGCTCTCGATGCAGTCGTTGAACTGAAGGACCTCGCCTCTCGACATGTCGGAGACGAGATAGCACAGGGCGCGCTTCACGATGAGGGGCTCCGTGTTGAGGGGATTGATGACGAGTTGTTGCATGGAACGCGGGAGAATGGCCCACAAGGGGGCAAACCCGGCGGCAAGAAAGGCCTGGTGAACACGCGGAAGGAAGCGGAGTGAACGGAAAAAGAAGAACATCAGGGGGATCTTTCGAAACGATGCAAAGCTGCCCGGTGAGGCCACTGCTGTTCCGGATGCGATCCGGTCCGCCTCTTCCCCCTGGAGGATGGCATAGAGAATCAACCCTCCCATGCTGTGCCCGACCCAGTGAACCCGTTCCGCCCCGGTCTTCTTCTTTACATGGGCAATGGCTGCGGATGCATCCTTTCGTACATAATCATCCACCACATAGGGGTGGGAATAGCCGTGCCCGCCCTTCTTCACCCGGCGGCTGAGCCCCCTGCCGCGCAGTTCCAGCAACCAGACCTCATAGCCGTGCTTTTGAAGGTAACGCGCCAGAGACTTCTCTTCCCCCAGGTCGAAGTTGAACCGATTGGCCCCCAGGCCATGGCAGAGGAGTACGGGTGTTGCATGCTTCCTTTCCTCGGGTTCGTACCGGTAAAGGGCGACCCGCCAGCCGTCACCGGTTGAGACATAATGAATCTGTTCGTATCCGGGCTCAAAGAAGTACCTCTTTCTCCAGAAGGCACCCAACCATCCGTAAACGGCCAGCATGAGCAGCAACACGAGAAGGAGCTTGATCAAGAAGAACATCCGGAACCGCCTCCTTTCCTAGCAGGTGGATGAAAATCGCCGGGCTGTAGCGGCGTGCCGACCTATTTTTTCCAGTATTCAGGGAGGAACAGGACCAGCAGGGTAAAAATCTCAAGCCGCCCGAGAATCATGCACAGGATCAGAACCCACTTTCCTGCCGCTGCGATATCCACATAGGTCTGCGCAGGCCCCACCGTACCCAATCCCGGACCCACATTTCCAATGCAAGCGGCTACGGATGAGAGGGCGCTCTGAAAATCAAGGCCGAGGAAGGACATGAAGACCGTTGCGCCCACAAAGATGCCCAGATAGAGGAGGAAGAACGCCAGCACACTCTCCATCACCTCCGGGGGAACCGTCTTCTTCCCCAGCTTGATGGTGGCCACGGCATGGGGGTGAATCAGCTGGTAGATCTCCTTGTAGGCCTGTTTCAGGAGGAGCAGGATCCGGACACATTTCACGCTTCCTCCCGTGGACCCTGCACAACCGCCGAAGAACATCAGGCCGAAAAGGACGGCTTGAACGACCAGGGGCCATTGCTCGTAATCCGCAGTGGTGTACCCGGTGGTGGTCAGGATGGAGACAACCTGAAACACCGCGTAGCGGAGTGAATTCGGCAAGGATTCGTAGGTCCCTGCCCAGAGCACGAGACTCACAAGCATGCTGATGCCGAGGATCGAAAAAAGATAGAAACGAAATTCAGGATCCCTCAGGTACGGCCGGCCCTTCCCCGTCAGGAATACGTAATGCAGGGCAAAGTTCGCTCCCGCAATAAACATGAAGATGGTGATGACCCAGTCGAAGTAGGCGCTTCCGTAACTCCCGATGCTGGCGTTCCGCGTGGAAAAGCCGCCGGTGGCCATGGTTCCAAAGGTGTGGCAGACCGAGTCGAACAGGCTCATCCCCCCCACGGCAAGCAGAAGGACTTCCACGGCAGAGATGGACACGTAGACCATCCACAACGTCTTTGCCGTCTCGCGGATTCTCGGTTTCAGTCGATCCGGGACCGGGCCGGGAACCTCGGCCTTGTAGAGCTGCATTCCCCCCACACCCAGCATGGGCAGGATGGCCATGGACAGAACAATGATCCCCATCCCGCCCAGCCAGTGCGTAAGGCTGCGCCAGAACAGGATCCCCTTGGGAAGGAGCTCGATGTCCGGCAGCACGGTGGCGCCGGTTGTGGTAAATCCGCTGGAGGATTCGAAAAAGGCATCCAGGAACCCGTCAAAGGTCCCTGCGAACACATAGGGAAGTGCACCCATCAGGCAGGCGATCACCCATCCGAGGCCCACGATGGCGAAACCGTCCCGGTGGCTGATCTCGGTGGGCCCGGTACGCAAAAGGATGTATCCAGCGAGACCGACCCCGCCGCACAGGATAAAGGACAGGAAAAAGGCCCTGACCTCCTCCTCCCCGTAAAGGAACGAAACGACCATGGGCGCAAGCAGGGTGATGGAGAGGCAGAGGAGGAGAAAGCTCAGAATGGAAAAGACACGGCGGAAGTCCATGATTAAAAGTATTCCAGGTTGACCTTGACGGCCTTCTCCATCTTGGGGATGGCCTCCGGGCGTGCGAAGAGAATCACACGATCTCCCACTTCAATGACCGTATTCCCGTCCGGGATGATGACATCCTCTCCCCTCACGATGGAACCCACGAGAGCCCCCTTGGGCAGGGAGAGCTTCCTCAGCGCGGAACCCACGATCTCGGATGTCTCCATGGCTTCGAACTCGATGGCTTCCACGAGTTCTTCCCGCAGGGTATTGACCGAGAGGATCTTCCCCTGGCGTATGTACTGAAGAATGGTGCTCACGGCCGCCAGCATGGGGCTCAACACCACGTCCACCCCGATGGTGGATGCCAGCGGGATGTACTCGGTTGTGTCCACCAGGCAGACCACGCGACGCGCCCCGAGCTGTTTTGCCAGCAAGGCGGTCAATACGTTTTCTTCTTCATCCTCTGCCGCGGAAATGAACATGCCCACGTCACGAACGCCCTCCTCCTGGAGGAGCTTCTGGTCCGTACCTTCACCGTGGAGGACTACGATCTTGTCGAGCGTTTTCGCCAGGACCCCGCAGCGTTCACGGTCCCGCTCGATGATCTTGGTCTGAATGTTCTTGCCGGCAAGGCGCTTGGCGATCTCCTCGCCGATTCGGCTCCCACCGGAGATGAGTACGCGACGCGTGAGCTCGTGACTCTTGCCGAATCGACTCAAGACGGTGCTGACCGCCTTCGGCAGGGTCACCAAGAAGAGCGTGTCTCCCTCCCGGATCTGGGCATCCCCGTGAGGGACCGTCACCCCTTCCTTGCTGTAGATGGCGGCCACAAGGGTCTTTTCCTCCCCTTCTACCGGCAGCTCCTTCAAGCGCTTGCCGGCCATGGGGCTCCCCTTCTCCACCTTGATGCCGATGAGTTTCACGCGACCGTCTGCAAACTCCAGGACATCCGAGGTCCCGGGCGTGTCCGCCAGGAGTTCCAGGGTCTTGGCCACCTCTTCTTCCGGGCTGATGACGAGGTTGACATCCAGACCGCTCTTGTCGATGATCCCGGACTCCCCGCGGTACTCCGGTTCACGAATGCGTGCCACGAGGATGATGTTTTTGGAAATGGAACGAGCGATCAGGCAGGCAACAATGTTCGTTTCATCGCTGTCCGTTACGGCGATCATGATCTCTGCAGAACCGAGTCCGGCCTCCCTGAGGATTTCGGGGTTGCTTCCCTTCCCTTCCACGACCTGCACATCCAGGAGTTCGCGCACACGTCGAGCTCTCGCATCATCCCTTTCCACGAGCACCACATCCTTTTTCTCCGAGGAAAGCTTCTTTGCAATGTGGAAGCCCACCTCGCCGGCGCCGATAATGATGCCCTTCAAATCAGCCCCCTGCCTTGTGCTTCTCGATATCCGCCTTCATGGCCTCAAAATTCCTCTGCTTGACCCGCTTTCCGTTGATGAACAGAGTGGGGGTCCCGGTCACGCCGACTTTGCGACCCAGTGCCATATCATCCTGGATCTCCTTGGCGGCATCTTTGCTCTGGAAGTCACTGTTGAACCGGCCCATGTCCAGGGCAAGCTTTTCTGCATATCCCTTGAGGTCCTCATCCTCGAGTTTTTTTGGATTCTCGAAAACGAGTGCCTGCATCTCCCAGAACTTCCCCTGATTTCCAGCAGCGATACAGGCCTTTGCCGCAGGCTCGGCACGCTTGTGGAAGCGGAGGGGGAAGTTCTTGAACACATGCTTCAGATCATTCGGGAAGGCCTCCAGAAGCTGATTGATCAGGGGCTGAGCCCTTTTGCTGAAGGGGCACTGGTAATCGGAAAACTCCACGATCGTCACCTTGGCCTTCTTCGCGCCCCGCTCAGCCGACTTCCCGTCAGGGATCTTGTGGACCTTGTTGTAGTCAACCTTGGGTCTTTGCCGGCCACGACCCTTTGCAGCGGTGAGGATCTCCTTCTGGCTCTTCTCCAGGGCTTCGAGCCGTTCCAGGATCTTTTTCTGCCCTTCCTGTAATTCCTTCAGTCCACTGTCGGAAAAAGGCACGGCACCGTCGCATCCCATGCAGACTACGGCAAGAATGCCGATGATGCATCCCGTATGAATCCTCCTGGAAAAACCCGGGGAACTCCGAGACAGCCTCTTGCTCTTTTTCTCCTTCATTGCTCGTCTCCTCTCCAACGATGTTTTCTTACCCTTAAACAGAGGCAGTTGTGGTTGTTCGTTTTATTTAGATTCATCTCTATACAAACGAGTAGAATAGTAAGGCGCTTGGAACAAGCCTGTCAAGCTATTACCGGCACACACTTCGGGCTCTTTGTAGATTCGAGCAGAATGCCCATAAAGTTGACCAAATTCCTTGGAAATCATACGATGAATCCCAAAAGACTCCAAAGGGAATTCCGAACGATTTCTTTATCCAGCTTCCTGTTTCAACCGGTTACCTGAACCCGGAAAAGGAGTTGCATCATGAATCCCGGGATCGTAACGACAACCATGCCGTGGTTGCTGCATCGCGTCCTTGCCCTGGTGCCTCTTTTCTGTCTTTTTCTTCATGGGTGCAACATCTCCCTGCCCTGGCCTCCTCCCCCACCCGTCCCGGTCCAGGTGAACGGATTCGACCGGTTCCCGGACGAGGCCCCTGTGTCATCCGGCACGGATATTACCGATGCATACGGGAAACAGGGTGTGGTCCTGGAGAACGCCAGGGCCTTTGACGCCTCCCTTTACGCAGACCTTCCGGCAGAATCCGCACCCAATATCCTTCTGACTTCAGGAGCATCTCCACGTTCCGGCACCATCCTCGCACGCTTTGTCCGCCCCTCGGACGGATCGAGTCCGGGCACCACCCAGAGGGTGGGTGTGGTGTTTATCGATGTGGATGATCCTGATGAAAAAGCCAGGCTGGAGGTCTACGACGAAAACGATCAACCCCTCCAGATCATTCACGTACCGGTAGCCGGAGACGGGTCCCGCCAGTACGTGGAGGTGGAGTCCCAGGGGATTTCCTATGTACGCTGCGTCCTTTCCGAGGCAGGAGACGGATGCGCCATTGACGATCTCACCTATGCGGTGGTCCCCATCGAGATGTACATCCTTGCAGGGTATCCTGCTCAGGACCAGGAAACGGACCTGGTGGAGGGCTACCTCCGGACCGAACAGTCGGGCAAGGATGAAGACGTG
>CAZSUQ010000197.1:0-8189 GCA_964609935.1 uncultured Thermodesulfobacteriota bacterium
CCAAGCGCATCCAGTCCAGCGTCATCTCACGCGTCAAGATCATGGCTGCGCTGAACATTGCGGAAAAGCGTCTGCCCCAGGACGGACGCATCCGCATCAAGATCGCTGGAAAGGACATCGACATCCGCGTCTCCGTGGTCCCCACGGCCCATGGAGAGCGAATCGTGATGCGTCTTCTGGACCGTTCGCAGGTCCTTCTGCCGCTGGACGGGATCGGCATGGGCGGGGACCAGCTCACGAGAATGCGCAAACTCATCCGCATGGCCCACGGCATCCTCCTGGAAACCGGGCCCACGGGTTCAGGGAAGACAACCACCCTGTATGCGGCCCTCAACGAGATCAACACGCCGGACAAGAACATCATCACCGTGGAGGATCCCATCGAGTACCAGCTCAAGGGCATCGGCCAGATCCAGGTCAACCCCAAGATCGATTTGACCTTTGCCCGTGGGCTTCGCTCCATCCTGAGGCAGGACCCGGACGTGATCATGGTGGGAGAGATCCGGGACCTGGAAACAGCGGAAATCGCCATCCAGGCATCCCTCACGGGCCATCTCGTTCTGAGCACGCTCCATACCAACGACGCTCCCACGGCGGTCACGAGGCTCATCGACATGGGCGTGGAGCCCTTTCTGGTCTCCTCGTCGCTGGTGGGGGTTCTGGCTCAGCGGTTGATCCGAATCCTCTGTCCCAACTGCAAGGAACCCTTCACGCCCACGGATGAAGAGCTGGCGGAACTCGGCATGGATCGGAACACGCTCCAGGACAATACCCTGTTCCGCCCGAAGGGGTGCCCGAATTGCGCGGAAACGGGCTACCAGGGGAGGACCGGCATCTACGAGATTCTCCTGGTGGAGGAAGAGGTCCAGAGCCTGATTTTGAAAGGGGTGGACGCCAACGTGATCCGAAAGGCTGCGCTGCGCCGCGGGATGACCACCCTGCGGATGGACGGCGCCACAAAGGTCATCCAGGGAATCACCTCGATCCAAGAGGTTGCAAGGGTCACACAGGAAATCGTGGTCTGACGGATTCACCGATTCAGGAGGCATGTGCCTTGGCCGTTTTCGAATACAAGGGCATTACGGCAACCGGGAAAAACGTCAGCGGGATCGTGGATGCGGATAACCCGCGCATCGCCCGCCAGAAGCTTCGATCGGACGGAATCTTCCCCACCGACGTGATCGAGGAGAAGGATCGCAAGGGCCGACTCTCCCAGGATGTCTCCATCCAGGGCCTCTTCCAGCACATCAGCCGCAAGGACGTGTCGGTCATGACACGTCAGCTGGCTACGCTGCTGAAGTCCGGCCTTCCACTGGTCTCGAGCCTGAATGCCATGGCGGACCAGGTGGAAAACCCCAACCTGCAGAAGATCCTGACCCAGGTAAGGGAACGGGTCAACGAAGGGAGCTCCCTGGCCGTCGCCCTTCAGGAATACCCGAAAGTCTTTCCCGACATCTATACGAACATGATCGCCGCAGGGGAGGCCAGCGGCGCCCTGGAACTCGTTCTTCTCCGGCTGGCCGAATATTCGGAAAACCAGGTGCGCATTCGAAACCGGATCCAGGGTGCCATGATCTACCCGGCCGTCATGACGGTTCTGAGCATCGGTGTGCTGGGCATCCTGCTCACCTACGTGGTCCCCAAGTTCGTATCCATTTTCGAGGAGCTGGGGCAAGCCCTCCCTCTCCCCACGGTCATCCTGATCAGCACTTCGAACTTTGTTCGCTCCTACTGGTACATCCTCCTCGGTGTTCTCGCCGTCACGACCTTCCTGCTGGCACGGTACAGGGCCACACCCAGGGGACGCAGCCTCTATGATCGTCTCCTGCTACGCATCCCTGTTTTCGGACGCCTCATCCTCATGGGGATCGTGATCCGTTTCGCACGTACCTTGAGCACCCTGCTGAGCAGCGGCGTGCCTCTGCTCAGGTCCATGGACATCCTGAAAAAGGTGGTGAACAACACGGTTTTTGCGGAGGCGGTTGCCTCGGCCAGGGAATCGGTCACCGAGGGAGCTTCCCTTGCCCAACCGCTCAAGCAGAGTGAAATCTTTCCGCCCATCGTGATTCACATGGTGGCCAGCGGTGAGCAGAGCGGACAGCTGGAGGATATGCTCACCAAGGTGGCGGAGATCTATGAGGAAGAGGCGGATACGCTGGCCGGTACGCTGACCAGCCTCCTGGAGCCGATCCTGATCCTGTTCATGGCCCTAATTGTGGCCTTCATCGTCATCTCCATTCTGCTCCCGCTTCTGGAGATCAATCAGCTGGTGGCACAGTGAGCACCCGTGAACCATTGTCAGGAGAAGCGGTCTAAATAGGTGAGGAAAAAGGAGGAAGAGCCCCATGAAACGGTACCTGAAGGACCGGAAGGGAATCACCCTGATCGAAATGATGGTGGTGATCGTCATTCTCGGCATCCTGGCCACCATCATCTTCACCCGGGTCTCGGACCGGCCGGAACAGGCACGAAGGACCAAGGCGCAGGTGGAGATCCGTTCCATGCAGACCTCTCTGGAGCTTTTCAAGCTGGACAACGGCTTCTACCCTTCCACAGAGCAGGGGCTGGAATCGCTGGTGGACATGCCCAGCACCGGAAAGATTCCCATCAGCTATCCCGAGTCCGGTTATATACCCAAGGTGCCGTTGGATCCGTGGAAGAATGCCTACATCTATATCGCGCCGGGACAGTTCGGGGATTACGACCTGGAAAGCTTCGGGGCGGACGGCGAAGACGGTGGAGAGGGGCATGATAAGGACATAGAGAGTTGGAACCTGGAATAGCCCCTTCTCACGCGTGCCGAAGAAACCGGTTCGCGGCAAAGGTTTTGTCCCCTGCAGGCTTGACGTTGATCGAGCTGACGATCTTCCTGATCCTCATGGGCATCCTGGCCACCTTCACCATTCCACGCATCTCCGTGGTCACGGAGATCAACCTGAGGCGCTCCGCGCGCACACTGGGAGAAACCCTCCTGGAGGTCTCCTCCCTGGCCACCACCCTCTCCACACCCTTTGCGGTGCAGTACGATCTCGAAAAACAGAAGTACTGCTACAAGATGATGCGGCAGGATCCGGCTTCAGGGAAATGGCTGGTCCTGTTCACGGATGAAAAGGTGGAGGAGGTTGCAGCCGATCGTCATGCGAAGCAGAAATGCTTTGAGCTGGGCGAAGGTGTCTATTTCAAGGCCGTTGAGACATTGACCGACACGGAAGCAAGGTATGAAAGGGGTCAGATCCCTCAGTATTTTTCACCCAGGAACATCACGAACCCTCCCCTTCTCATCCACCTGGGAGACCGAAAAGGCCGTTTCTACACGCTCTTCCTGAATCGATACGGAGGGAGTGCGGACATCCGCCAGGGGAAATGGGAATACGAAGACTATCTCAAGGAGCTCTTGGATTGAAAGCAAAAAGGGTTTTACACTGTTTCATTCGGAACCGTGACGGCTTGAGCCTCCTGGAGGTTTTTGCCGCAGTGACCATCCTGGGAATCGCCCTCACATCGATTCATTACGGGCAGATGCAGGGAATTCGTGCACAGGCCCGCATGCAGAATGTGATGCAGGCTGCGCAAAAGGCAAACGAACTGGCCCTGCGATCCTTCACGAATCCGGACGAACTGCCCATGCTCGGCGAAACCGACGAGGTCACCTTTGCCCCCCCGTTCGATTTCTTTCAGGGAACACGTCGTGTGGAGCAAAGCGACATCCTTCCGGGTATCAATGAGGTTTACTTGACGGTGTCCTGGGAGCCCGGAGCCCGGACCGGAGGAAGGCCCACTCCCGGCAAGGGGAATGCGAGCCAGAGTGTGGAATTATGTTTTTACAAAACCGCCCAACTTCCCACGGTACAATGACCCGAAGGTCGCGTGGATTCACACTCCTGGAGATCATGGTGGCACTGGCCATCACAGGGGTGGTCCTCTCCGTCGTGTACGGAAGCGTGCGCAGCGTGGGCCGCACCCTTGGGAGCGTTTCGGCTCTGAACGAGCTGAACCGGTCCGCCTTTGCCCTGCTGGAGGAGATGGGGCGGGAACTCTCCTCTGCTTACCTCTCTCCGCATGGGCAGCCCAACGGTCAGGCGATCACCCACTTCTACGTCCGAAATGAAGAACGATACGACATGCCCCAGGCCGAACTCTACTTCACGACCCTCGGGCATGCCTACTCACCCCTCTCCATGGGAGAGAGCGACCAGAGCGAGGTGTGCTACACGACCCGGTACAGCCAGAGCCGGGACGAGCTGGTCCTCCTCAAAAAGGAGGATCTCACCCTGGATGAAGTGACCTGCAAGGACGAGTCCCTGAACATGGAGAACCGGACGTACGGAGAGGTTCCCATTCCGGTGGCCACCGGGATTCATCCGGAAAAGGGTCCGGGATACAGGCTCGTGGGGGTTCAGGTGGAATGCTTCACCGGGACCATTGCCGACGACGACGAGGAGCCTGAAGAGGAATGGGATTCCAGCGAAACGAGAAACCTTCCGAATCGCGTCAGGGTTACGCTCACCTACCAGGACGCCAACGACAATCTCATCCCCTTTTCCAAGATTGTCCTGATGCGGATGGCCGGGGCCAGCCGCTGAAAGGGTGACCATGAACGAGTTCCGGGCCTTCCCGGCAAAGATGACGCAGCGGCTTTCCAACCGGAGAGGGGTTGCTCTGCTCATGGCGCTCTTTGTCATTGTCACGCTCACCGCGCTGGTCCTTTCGTTCATGACCACAACACAGAGACACCTCCATTTAACGCGGTATTACAAGAACGGGGTGCAGGCCTACTGGACCGCCCAGTCCGGCCTCCAGGCAGCCGTGGCAGGCCTGCAGCTGGATGCGATGCAGAAGCAGCAACTGCAGCAGGGTCAGCCCTACGACGGCTACAACGCCTGCTGGAACTGTGATTCCGTCTGTTTCCAGGAGGCTGCACTGGCCCTGCTCAGCATACCCCTTTGCGAAAACAGCTATCTAAAGGCGACCCTGCTCCCTGCCATGAGGGACCCCCTCACAGCCGAACAATCCGGCCGTACAGCCTGCCTCATCGTGGACGAGAACCGGAAACTGGGCATTCGTGATCTCGTGGAGGCTTGGGCACAGCAGACGGAAAAGACCAACCCTGATGTCTTTGTCCGCCTCAAATATCTCTTAATGGGCGTACTCAAGGAAACAGACCTCCTTTCGCCCGAGGACCGCCTCGAGGGAGCCGCTTCCGCGATCTCCAGCGGATCGGAAACCTACCAGCCCATCAGCGAATCTCAGGCCGATGAACTTGCAGGCTACCTTCTGGACTGGGTCGACACCTTTAACAACACAGATCCGGAACACAACACCGACCGTGCAGAGGAGAGCTGTCCCGTGGACGGCCTCCCCTACTCGGCCAAGAACGGGAAGTTCGACTCAACCGATGAAATCGGGCTGGTGTGCGGGTTCCGTCAGGTGCAGAAGCACGTGATCGAGGAGCTCGCGAGAAACCTCACCGTGTTTGATATCCAGCGAACCAACATCAACACGGCCACGCAGCCCGTGCTCCACGCTTTTGTTGCTCAAGTGTTAGGCGCAACGGAGGAGTACTCCGGGCAGATTTACGACCTGCTCCACCCCTTGGACGAGCTGGAGCTCCCAGAGGATCACGTGGTCCAGAATACTAACGGCTTTCGAGACCTCATTGGGCTGCAGCTCGGGCTG
This sequence comes from uncultured Thermodesulfobacteriota bacterium, assembly GCA_964609935.1. Classification (GTDB taxonomy): domain Bacteria; phylum Desulfobacterota; class DSWW01; order DSWW01; family DSWW01; genus CAYTRL01. The sequence continues at coordinate 5,677 of CAZSUQ010000197.1, forward strand.
GGAACGGATGTAACAGACCACCTCAAAAACAGCATGGGTATCGCTTCCACGATCTTTCGCGTGGGTGTGAACGGCATTGTGATCGACCTGGAGACAGGGGGCGTGGAGGCCAATTCCAGGGTGAACATGGTCATCTCCTTTGGGGCGAGCCAGACCCCTGGGCAGCAAGGGAGTGCAGGGCTTCTTTACTACCGGGAGGGATAGCCTGGAACAAGGGCCGGTCACTTGCCCTGCACGATTGAGAAATGATACAAAGGTCCTGTTTTTTCAACCGGATCAAAGGTCAGCACTGAAGGACTGAACAAACATGGCACAAACCATCGTGGGGCTGGACATCGGCGCCAGTTCCATCAAGATCACCCGGCTCGAGGCAAGCTTCCTTCGGTTCGAATTCCTCGAATTCACCGAGCACACCTTGCCCGCCAACGTGGACCTCCCCTGGGAACAGCTCGCCACCAATGTCCTGCAGGTCCTGTTCTCGGATCGGGATGCCAGCGCAGACAAGGTGATCGCTTCCATTCCGGGCCGATACGTGTCCACGAGACTGATCCGGCTCCCCTTTTCCGATAAAAAAAAGATCGACCAGACCCTCCCCTTTGAAATCGAGAGCCTGATCCCGATCCCGCTGGAATCCATTCTCCTTGATTACCAGATTCTGGAAACGGATCCGGAAGGATCATGGGTTCTGGCGCTTTTCACGGAGAAGGAACTCCTGGAAAAACAGCTCTCCTTTCTCCGGGAAGCGGCCATCGATCCGCACGCCATCATCCCGGCACCCGTGGCACTGGCCAACCTCTGGAAGGAGATCGGCCCGGAAGAACAGGAACCCTTCGCCATCGTAGACATGGGCGAGAGTGAGACGTCCCTGGCCATCCTTCAGAATCGCACCTTGCGATACGGCCGCTCCTGGGCGGTGGGCGCATCGAACCTAACGAAGGATATGGCCGACAGCCTCGACATCTCCCCTGCGCAGGCCCAGGAGATGAAAGAAAGGGAGGCGGACCTGTTTGCCACCCCCACCCCGGGTGGGGATTCCCAGAAGGAATGGATGGCCGACATCCTCAAGAAATCACTCGATCCCATTGTGGGTGGGATCAGGCAAAGCCTTTTGAGCGCTTCGAAAACCTCGGACCTGGATGTCCAGCGGATCTATGTCTGCGGAAGCGGGAGCCGCCTGAAAGGCCTGCGGGATCATCTTACAAAGGAACTTCAGGTGGAGGTGATGCCCCTCGCGCTCCAGGGACAGGTGGGCACCGTCATGGAGGAAAGGGGCCTTGACCCGGCATCCGCCGCCACGAGTCTCGGCTTGGCCTTCCACGGCACCCGGGAGATGCGCTCCTCCAGGATCAATCTTCGCACGGGCGATTACACGTACGTGTCCGAGCGCGCCGAGTTGAAGAGGCAGCTCATCTCCGGCGGGGTCATGCTGGCCATCCTGGTGGCGTTGACCCTGGTCCTCCTCGGCCTGGATTACCGTACGCGAAGCCAGGAATACAAGCGTGTGAACGGGCTGATGGAAACCATGGCCTTGAAGACGTTCCCTGAATTGAGGGCCATGCCGTCAGGACGCAAACGCATGGCAGCCATGGAGGAACGTCTCAAAGAGGAAAAGAGGGAGATCGAGCTGTTCGCCCCTCTACTGCCTGACAGCATCTCGGTGCTGGACATTCTGAGGGAGGTGACCCGTGCCGTCCCCCAAGACGTGACCATCGATGTGCGGGAACTGACCATCGACGGGAACAAGGTTCGTATCGAAGCGGATACCAGCACCTTCAAGGCCGCCACACAGATATCGGAAAACCTCCTTTCCACCGGGATCTTCTCCAGTGCGGACATCCTGGATGTGAAGGACAGCACCGATCAGAGCAAGGTCAAGATCAAGCTGCTTCTGCAACTCAACAAAAAGATTTGACAGGGTCTGACCCATGAAATGGAACCCAAGCCAGAGAGAGCAGAGGATCCTCCTGTTAGGGGCGGTTTTTGTCGTCGTCGTGATCCTCTTCTTCGTTGCGGATTCCGTCTATCAGGGATACGGGGAGCTGGGAGACGATATCGATCGCAAGAAAACGGAGCTTCAAAGCACCCTCCGCCTGCAGGAGAAGTACAGGCAGACCCATCAGCAACTTGAACAGATCAAGGCAAAACTGGACCGCATGGGAAAGAGCTTCTCCCTCCTCTCCTTCATCGAGGACCTTGCGAACAAGGAAAACATTCGGGAAAACATCGGCTCTGCAAAGCCAAAAACAAAACCCCTGGGAGAAGACTACGAGGAGAAGCTGGTGGAGGTCCAGATGTACGACATCACCCTCACCAAACTCGTGGATTTCATCTACAAGATCGAGAACGCAGGGCATCTCCTCCGGGTTAACCGGCTGCGCATCAAGACCCGCTACGACAATCGCAATCTGCTTCACGTGACCATGCAGGTATCCACCTACGAAAAAAAGACCTAGGGGAAGTCCGTGCCGGGAAGTCTGAAAACATTCGGGAAAGTTGCAGGGTATGGATTCCTG
>CAZSUQ010000198.1:0-8179 GCA_964609935.1 uncultured Thermodesulfobacteriota bacterium
CGGGAGAGCCTACCCAGGAACGCCATCGGAAAGGTTCTCAAGAAGGATCTCATCCGGGAACTGGAAGAGGAGAAGACGGCCGAACCGGTGCCCGTGGCCCATTTCTTCGAGGAGATGCCCGGGAGGTTCATCCCGGAGAAGGCGAAAGGCGTGGAAGCAACGATCAGCTACAACATTACCGGTAAGGGTGGTGGAAAATGGACCATCACCATCAAGGATGGAAAGATGTCGTTGTACGTGGGGATGCTGATTGACCCCAGGGTGTACCTTGTTGCCAGGGACAAGGACTATCACGACATCGTTACCGGCAAGCTCGATGGGATCACCGCCGTGGTTACCGGCAAGCTGGGGATCGAGGGTGACATGGGTTTCATGACCGAGCTGCGCGAAATGATGAAACCGCTGTAGAAGGCTCACCAACAGAGCCCATATGCGCATCATTCGAATCATGATTTGAAATGCGTAGCGGAACCAGGGAAAGGAGCAAGGAATGGCACTTCGTACGGCAGAACAATACAAAGAGGGACTGAAGGATGATCGAAAGGTTTTCATCCTGGGGAAACAGGTGCCTGATGTTACCGAAGATCCCTATATCAAGGTGGGCGTCGAGACCGGGGCCTTTGATTTTCTCATGGGGCATGATCCGGCCATGCGGGATCTGGCCGTGATGAAAGACCCGGAAACCGGGGAGGAGATCAGCACGTATTTTGAAGTCCCCGACGACCCGGAATGTGTCGGCAGGCGTCACGAGCTGGTGAAAGCCGCCTGCTATTACGCGGACTCTGCGCTCCCTTTTGTGAAGGACGTGGGAACCGACATCATCAACGGTCTCACGGCCGTGGCAAGGATCATGGGCAACAAGACCTATGAAAAGAGGATCAACGACTACCGGTGGTATTGTGCCCGGAACGACCTTTCCATGTCCGGCGCGGTTACCGACGTCAAGGGGGACCGGAGCAAGAGCCCCTCGGAGCAGAACAGCCGGGACTACTACCTGCGGGTCGTGGATGAAACCGAAGACGAAATCGTGGTCTCCGGGGCTAAGGCCCACATCACAGCTTCCGCCTACACCGACGAGATCCTTGTCATCCCCACCCGGAATCTCACCGAGGAGGAAGCCGACTATGCCGTGGCCTTTGCCGTCCCCATGAACACCCCGGGCATCACCCAGATCTGCCGGCCCAGCTTCCGGTACGAGGACCGGTATCACTTTCCCACGCCGAAACCGAAGAGGGGACACCTCGAAGCCCTGGTCATCTTTGATCATGTCCGTGTCCCCAAGGAGCGTGTCTTTCTGCTGAGGGACTGGCAGTTCGCTCAATACACGGCCTATGCCTTTGCTGCATTTCACAGGTACACGGCGGTCACGTACAAGATTCCGATCCTGGAGATCATGACGGGCCTGGGAATGCTTGCCGCTGAGGCGAACGGCGTGGCCAAGGCGTCGCACATCCGCGAGCAGTTCATCAACATGATCCGGTCCACGGAAACCACCAAGGCTCTGGCCAAGGCGGCGCGCATGGATCCGGAGAACTTCGGCGGGTCGGGGCTCTATATCGCAAACTGCCTCACATCCAACATGGCCAAGCTCCATTTCGCCTCCAACTTCCACGAGTTCGTCCGGGATATCCAGGACATCTGCGGGGGCATCCTGGTCACCCAGCCGACCTACCAGGACTGGGAGCACGTGGAACTGAGGCCCTATCTGGAGCGGTACATGGGCGGAGCCGGCGCCTACACGGCCGAGCAGCGGATGAAGCTCATGAGCACCCTTCACCATATCGCCGCCAGCGACTTTGCCGGGTGGCATGAAGTCTGTACCATTCACGGGGAGGGATCCTTAGCCTCGCAGAAAATGATGCTCGGCATCGAAGCGCCCCTGGACGTGTACAAGGAGCGGGCGAAGAAAATCGTGGGTCTGAGTGTGTAACAGGCTGATCACAGATTCTTCTTCAACAGCGGAAGAAAGAAAGGGCAAAGATGTTCAGAACAGAGATCTGCGAGATACTCGGTATCGAAGTTCCCATCATACTCGGCGGGATGTTGTGGGTGGGAAAGTCGGATCTGGTTGCCGCCGTGTCCGAGGCCGGAGGGCTCGGCCTGCTCGGCGCAGGGGGCATGAGGATCGAGGAGATGGAAGAGGAGCTGGAGAAGGTAAGGAAGTGCACGAAAAAACCCTTCGGTGTGAACGTCCCCCTGGTCCGGCCGGATTCAGAGGACATGATCCAGGTGTCTCTCAAGGGGGGCGCATCGGTTATCGCCACCTCTTCGGGAAGCCCGAAACGCTTCACAAAGGTGATCAAGGATCGCGGGTGCAGCGTGATGCACGTAGTGGCAAACGTGTCCTTTGCAAAAAAGAGTGCAGATGCAGGTGTGGACATCATTGCCGCGGAAGGGTACGAGGCCGGGGGGCACAACGGCGCGGACGAGATCACCACCATGGCCCTGATTCCCCAGGTCGTGCAGGCAGTGGATGTGCCTGTGGTGGCTGCGGGCGGCATTGCCGACGGCAGAGGCTTCGTGGCCGCGCTTGCCCTGGGTGCCAGGGGGGTTCAGATGGGAACGCGGTTCCTGGCGACCCATGAATCAGCGGCTCATGCCAACGTCAAGGCAGCCGTTGTCGACCTTCAGGACAACGGCACCTGTGTGACCGGCAGAAACACCATCGGTCCGGCCCGGGCCATCAAGAACCGGTTGACGGACATGATCCTGAATGCAGAGAAAAAGGGTACGTCACCCGAGGATCTCTTTGAAATGATCGGAGAGGGACGCTCTGCCATGGCGTGTATGGAGGGAGACAGTGAGGAGGGAACCATGTACTGCGGACAGATCGGCGGAACGATTCACGAGATCAAGAGTGCCAAGGAAGTGATCCGGGACGTGATTGCAGAAGCAAAAAGCATTGTGGAGTCCTTGCAGCCGCTTGTGCAGGTTTGAATGACCCGCTCAAAAAGGGGGCAGGAAATTGAAGGACCTCAAAGAGAAGAATGCACTGCTGACAGGAGGGTCGAGGGGGCTCGGCCCTTACATTGGCCGTGCCCTTGCCCGGGAAGGGGCGAACATCGCCTTGACCGCCAGGTCAGAGGCTGCCCTGCAGTCCGTTGAAGGAGAACTGGCTGCAACAGGGGTGCGTGTAAAAACCGTACCCGGGGACATTACAGATGGAACCTTCCGGGCAGAGCTGATGGAGGAGGTGAAAGTGGAATTCGGGCAGATCGATCTCCTCATCAACAATGCAGGCATGGAGTGGGTGTCATCCTATACCCGGTTGGACCCTGAGACCGTGGAGACCATGGTCCAGACAAACCTCTTGGCTCCCATGCTTCTGACCCGGCTCATCCTGCCCCACATGGTGGATCGGGGCAGCGGCCATGTGGTTACCATGTCCTCCCTGGGCGGGAAGAGGGGCTCGCCCTATTCGGCCACCTATGCAGCCACCAAGGCGGGTCTGATCGAGTGGACCCGAGGCCTGCGGGAAGAGCTGCGTGACACGGGCGTGAGCGCCTCGGTGATCTGTCCGGGCTTTGTGTCCGAGGCAGGGATGTTCGCAGTGTATAACAAGCGGGCGCCGGGGATCGTGGGGGAAACGACTCCGGAAAAGGTTGCCGAGGCTGTGGTTCGCTCCATCAAGAACGATGTGGGCGAGATCGTGGTCAGCCCGTCCTCCATCAAGCCTTTGATGATCCTGGATGCCATCCATCCGGGCATCGGTGCATGGCTGCTCAGGACCTTTGGTGTATACGACTTCTACCGCCGGCAGTCCGAGGAGAATGAAAGAAAATAATTAGCATGAACAGAGAACATGTCAATCTGCCGCTGGTCACTTCTTACGTCGAGCACTGGGCTCGCGTCTCACCGGACAAATCGGCTCTCTTGCAGCATGAAGACGGCAAAACGATCAGCTATAAGAAATTTGCGACTCTGATAGATTTATTCGCGATGCGGCTGCTCGATATGGAAATTCAAAAGGGGGACCGCGTTGCGACCATGCTGGTCCTAATACCGGAGCATATCTGCCTGATGTACGCCTGCTTCAAGATCGGGGCGATCATAGCGCCGCTCGATGTCAGACTTAAGGAAGACGAGGTCGTGCGCGATCTGGGCAAGATTGAGCCGAAGGCGTTCTTCTTTCTTGGAAACACGCCGGTTCGCGACTTCCGCGAGGTGGGAAAAGAGGTGGCCGCGAACTGCCCCTTCGTCGAACATCTTGTCCAGTTTACGCCCGACCCGAAGCCGGGCGAGATCGTCGAGGACGCGATCGGCATCACGGAGTTGATGAACAAACCGAGGCTGATCTATCTGAAATTGAAGGACATGATTACACGCAGGTTGTCGAAAGTCTGCGTCGAGATTACACCCCGCACCCCGGCGCTGATCATTTACACCACCGGCACGACCGGCGATCCGAAACCGGCAGTGCTCTGTCACGAAAACATCCTGACGCAAAATGAAATATTGCGGCGCGGAGCAAACATCGAAGACGATACCAGGCTATTGGTCAACCTGCCGCCAAGCCACGCCGCTTGCGTGACCGAAGGGGTCATGACCACCGTTTACGCGGGAACCACCGTGGTTATGTTGAGAATTTTCGACGTAAAACGGACCCTGGAGGCGATAGAGCGGCACAAGGTTAACGTTGTGGGCATGATCCCTACCCAGTACAGGATGCTGTGGGCGCATCCCGATTACGATCAATACGACTTAAGCAGCCTCAGATTCGCGGTTTACGCCGGGGCGGCGGTCGATACCCAGTTCATCAAGAAGCTTGCCAAGATGGCGCCGGGAATGGGCACCGGGTTGGGTATGACCGAATGCGCCGGATTCGCGACGTTTACTCCCGAAGGGATAAATGCCGAGGAGATGGCCGGACAGGTAGGACGAGCGTTCCCCGATCTGGCGCAGGTTACGGTGCGCAAGCCGATGAACGACGACAGGACCGCAGGCCAGGAAATGCCCGACGACGAGATCGGCGAAATCTGCTACCACCCGCCGATCGTCTTCCTCGGTTATTATAACAATCCGCAGGAGACGGCGAAGGCGGTATCCAAGGAGGGCATCCTTTATACCGGAGATCTCGGCTATTTCAGGGATATGGGATCGTACAGGGCTCTTTTCATGTCCGGTAGGCGGAAGCAGATGATCAAGCAGAAGGGGTACAACGTCTTCCCTGGAGAAGTGGAGGAACATATCGCCCAACTGGAAGGTGTCGATGTCGCCGAGACGGTCGGCGTAAAGCACAATACTTTCGACGAAGGTATTTTCACTTTCGTGCGACCCAAAGAAGGCGCGGACCTGACTGCGGAGATCGTGCTCGATCACTGCAAAGAAATTGCCTCCTACAAACGGCCGCAGCACGTTGAAATCTGGCCGCCGGAAAAGGAGTTTCCGCTGACCAGGGTGGCCAAGGTCGATAAAAATGAATTGATAATAATCGCCGAGGAAATAATCGAAAAATTGCGCGCACAAGGCAAATGGGACGCAACCGACGATACGAACTAATTGATGAAATTGTCGATTGCGTACTTTCCAGAGAGGGGGTTCAAGAATGCATAAAACGACTGAATTATACGGGAAAATGCCGGACGGACTGCTTCTTCTCTTACTCCAACCGATGGGGATTGCCGCAAGAGGCATAGCGAATAATTCTCTTGGGCGTTTTTTGATCGACAGATCATTCCCGCTGCTGGGCAAGGCCATGGTCTACCTGGGACGGAAGACGAATTTTCTAGAACAGCGCAGTTGCGTCGATATCGCTAATGAAACCGTAGGCAAGTTCTTCGCGCCGGGTCTGCAAATCGTCGAGGATACGCCTTCCCGATTTGAATACACCCTTGAAAAGTGCCCGTACAAACTGCATGCGGCCGGCCACCTCGAGCTGTGCCACAGCATGATGAAATGGGATGAAGCACTGATCGCGGCACTGGGCGGTAAAATGGAAATCATCGATCGGATACCTGAGGGAAAGCCATTCTGCAGAATGCGGATTACGAACACCTAAGAGAGTCGTGTTCACAATCTGCACAGGAGTCTTGAAATGCCCTACGACCTGCCGGACTCTTTAAAATCGAAACAGCAAGAGTTGCGTGACTTCTTGGATACGGAGATCGCTCCATTCGTAAATGATTATGAAAAGGAAGGAGCGCTTTCTTATGAAGAAAACCTCACCATGTTCAAGAAGCTTGTACCGCACGGTTACATCAGGAATTTTAGTCCACCTGAAGTTGGAGGACTCGGTTCCACGTATTTAGAACGAGCCGTCATGGCGGAAGAATTAGGTCGAGTCTGGGGCGCGCTCGCCGTCACAGTTGACACCCATGCCGGAGCGATCGAGATGATTGCCAGATACGGGACCGACAACCATAAGAAAAAATGGGCGGCGCCCGGGGCAAAGGGCGAGATTCTCGCTTGCGATATGGTTAGCGAACCCCAGGCTGGTTCCGACCAGACGAACCTCCAGACAACAGCGATTCCGGAGGGAGATCATTACGTTCTCAATGGAACGAAAATGTGGATAACCAACGGTACTTTTGCGGATGTTGGGATCGTAACGGCAGTGTCCGATCCTGAGCGTTATGCAGTTAATCCCATGACCGGTGTAATCGGCCTTATCGTTGACAGGAAAGAATCCCCCTGGAAAGTGCGGGATATTCCGTTTGTTGGGTGCCGAGCCGGGAATACCGGATATGTGGAGTTCGACAATGTCCGTGTGCCGAAAGCAAACCTTTTGCATGGTGAAGATCAGGGTTATCGACACCAACTTCTCGCCAGAGCCTGGTTTAGAGTAAACATAGCGGCAATGGCTATCGGTGGAATGCAGGCGGCTTTGGAAGATTCAGTTGCTTACGCCAAAAAACGGTACGCATTTCGGAAACCAATTGCGGGATTTCAGTTGGTACAAGAGCTGATTGCAGACATGGCTCTTGAAACGGATATTCTCCGTTTACTCGTCTACCGTGCGGCGTGCCTGCTGGACAAAGGTGTCCGCAGCGAAGTGGAGCAGGCGATGACCAAGATATACTCAGGCGAAGCTTGTGTCCGGGTCGCCCACAAGGCGATTCAGATATTCGGTGCCCGCGGCCTTACAACAGAAGAAGGGTTCAGAACGGAGCGGTATTACCGTGACGCTGTAATGGGTGGGATCGGAGAAGGCACCACGCAGATCCTGAAGTTGGTAATCGGAAGGAAATTAACCGGCATTCAGGCATTTATGGATCTTTCAACGTTGGGAAACCGTGAAGAAAGCTAGCGGCGAAGAACGGGTTCTTCAACCTGCTAAAGAGAAGGCACGGAGGAGAGAAGCATGATCATCGACAGCCATGCACACCTCGAGGAAGAGGTGCCCGCATCCAGAGTGATCGAGCTCATGGACCGGGACGGCATCGATAAGGCGGTTGTGTTTGCACCGGCCATGGAGCCGATCCCCTCAACGCCCGACGGGCTCCTCGCCGTGTTCCGATTTCTTCTCACCTCCCCGCTGAACCCACTGGGCCGAAGACTCTACAACAAGTTTGTAAGGGAGGGTGTCCTTTATGTCAGCGGAAAGTCTTACAGGATTTTCAAGGATCCTGACAACGATTCCGTAGGCAGGAGCGTAGAGCAGCATACGGATCGCCTGATCTTTTACGCCTTTATCAATCCAAGGGGGACGCAGGATCCGGTGGAGGTCCTGGAGGCGTGCCGGTCGAAGTTCGACGTCAAAGGTGTGAAGATGCACTCCTGGTTTCACGAGTTTGACGTGGCCCGGGATCTCAAGGCCCTTGGCATGCGTTGCAGGGAGTTGAACCTGCCCCTGCTCATCCACCTGGGAGGAACACCGGAGACAGGCAATATCGAGGGCCTGCTGGCAGCCTGCCCCGGGTTGAAGGTCATCCTTGCTCACGCAGGGATCCCCTTTTTCCAGCGTATATGGCCGCTCCTGGACAAGTACCCGACCCTGCACATGGACATCTCCGATCCGTATATGAACCCACGGCTCGTGGCGAAAGTGGTCCGGGCGGTGGGGAGTGGGAGGATCCTGTTCGGCACGGATGCCCCCTATGGGCTTCGGACCAAAGAAGGACATAGCTTTAAACCCATGTTGAACTGGACGCAGCAGCTGAGAATCCCGGACAAAGAGAAGGAGGATATCCTTTCCGGCAACCTCCTCAGGCTCCTGGATGGTTAACCGTTAAGGTTAGGA
>CAZSUQ010000199.1:0-8164 GCA_964609935.1 uncultured Thermodesulfobacteriota bacterium
GGTTGTGTCGAGGAATCCTCGAGCAGCTTTCTGACCCTAATGAAGGAGGAGGGTGGGATGGAACCGGAAGTGGATCAAATCAGGCCAGGGAATCGGGAAGGCATGTAAACCTTCGGGCACGGGAAGCCATACGATCATATCCGTTTGTCAACAAGGGGATAAGGTTCTGTTTTCCATTAAGAAACAGGCTGTCGGCAAGGTCGGGGAGCGGTTGTAGGGCAAAAGAATTGTATCTGTCCGTAAACAGAAACATGTGGTTTCTTTGTCATGCCACTTTCGGCTAACAGGGTCTCATGGACGAAACATCGAGAACAAGATATCGAGGTTCTCGAGGGGACCCGCAAGACCTCGGTTGATTTGCTTGACAAATACGATAAAATTTTAAAACATATACGTACAAATAATTTTGAACTTTTTTTTCCGCTTGAATCCGTTCCTTCTAGATTAAATTCCTTCGGCTCCCTGCCGATATCATCCAAGAAAAAAAAGATCATCACAAAATGATGGATGGAGCCGTGACGAAAAGGACAGCCTGCCTGAATCATCTTGCGCGAGTTCTGCCCTTCCTCCTGATTCCATTCGCACTCTCCATTGCAGGTTTCAACGCGTGGGCCTCCCCTGAACTGTCAAACCTGGAAGCCATGGACCCTGTAGCCGAAACCCTCCCATCGAACAAGGCAGGGAGCAGGTCCCCGAGCGCAGCACTTGAACCTCTCTCGGATCCGGACCTGGTTGCCGACTGGAGCTTTGACGAGGGGAGCGGGATCGCTGCCGGAGACGCCACCGGTCAGAACAGGGGCATCTTGAACGGGGCCGTCTGGTCCGGGGGGGTGGAAGGGAACGCGGTTTCCCTTGACGGCGTGGATGACTACGTTGAGATTGCTCATCATGCGAGCCAGAACATCACCGGAGCCATGACCGTTACGGCCTGGGTTCAAAGGAAAGACATCCTTGATGACCAGGACACCTCCATCCTGAGGAAAAGCGAGGGGACCTACATGCTCTTCGCGGCCGATGACGGAAACAGGCCGTTCTTCGGGGATATTCAAGGCTGGGTACGCATTGCGAACCGGATCCTGATCCCGGACCGGTGGACTTTTCTCGCCGTGACGGCAGCGAACAACACGGTCCGGTTCTTTTCAAACGTGAGGGCGGATCCCATCTATACCATCGGCGACTCCATCACGGCCGCCCACGGCGGGCCGGACAGCCATTGCACGTCCAACGACAACTGCCCGTTCTCCCAGGGGCAGAACATCCACCACACCTACCAGTACTGGCTGGACCAGTTCCTGGGGAGCTACACGAGCGCGGAATCGCTCACCACGAGTTATTACAACAAAGGGTACGGTTCACAGACGTGTGACGATGTCTATGCCCGGTTCGCTGCGGACATCCCGGACAATGTGGAAGTGATCCTGATGTGCGGGGTCAACGATTTCGGCCAGGATGACGACCATACCGAGGTGGAGGAGGACATCCAGAACATCTACAACCTGGCCATGTCCAAGAACAACCGGTTGATCATCATGGAGATCCTCCCCGTTGGGCACGACTTTTACTGCGACGACATTGTGGCGTTCAATGCGTGGCTGCACACCTTCACGGCTGCCAACGAGAACGCCTCCATCGTGGAGGTTCACGATGCCATGTCCAATGGATCCCCGTGTCACTACAACTATTTGCTGTTCGAAAGCCCGGACATCGTTCACCCCAACGAAGATGGTCTGAAGACCATTGCAACCGAGATCTGGAACCAGGCCTACCAGGGAGGGGTGAGCGGTCTCGAGGAGCAGTTGACGGAAAGCCACGGGACATGGAACGGGATCGAACTGACGAGCAGCGGATCCCTCTTCCTGGGGACCCAGGAAGATCCAGCGTGTTGTCCGCTGGAAGGGGATCTGGATCATGCCATGCTCTACAGCAGGACCCTGAGTGAGACCGAGATCCAGGACCTGTACAACAACCAGAAACCGGCAGTGCCTTAGGGGTTGAACCCACCGGGACATCTGAAGGGGGTCGTAACGAGCGACCCTGGAGACAGCTGAAAAGCCGAAATGAATAAACGCTTTCTTCCACTTCTTCTTTGCATGGCCATCCTGCTTTCACCGGCAGGTTGGGACAAAGGGTTCTGCCAGGTGCAGAACGGCGGGTTCGAGGACGGAACGCTCCTCCCCTGGGTGAACCCTGTTGAGGTTCCGGACAAGTGGGCCCTGGACAACTCGCGTTCTTACACGGGCCAGTACAGCGCCACGACCTCCACGGGGGCTTCCGGCGGGGTCTATGCCCTGAGCCAGGATTTTGATCCCCCTGTCCCGGCTTCGGCTGTGGGCAAGCTGGGATACTGTGTCTATGCAACGTCCACCGGCAGCCCGAACCTGGCTGTGGGGGTCGACTTCACGGACGGGTCCTACGATCAGGATCTCCTCTGGGGTGTGACCCCGGAGACCTGGACCTGTGGTGATGCCGTGAGCGTGCTTCAGGGTCACCAGGAAACGTCCATCCAGAGGATCTACTTCTTTGATATGCTCGAAGCCGAGATCTGGATCGATGACGTGGAGATGGGATGTGATCCTGACGAGGACGGATTCGAGAGCCTCTCCTGCGGAGGGGATGACTGCGATGACCAGGACCCGAATGTGAATCCGGGCATATACGAGGCATATCTGCTCTGTCACAACGGCAAGGATGACGACTGCGATGGGCTTGTGGACAGCGAAGAATCCAACTGCGGGGTTTCCTGGGAACCCGCCCCCCAGAGTACGGTCAGCCCTGCTTTCATTCCTCAAACCCGGGAAGGATCCGGGATCCTGAATTCCCTGGTGTTTCTGTTTCTGCCCGCAGGTGTGATCCTGTTCCTCAAGGTTCGGCGGCGGATCGGCTCCTGAGGCCCGGGGGTAGGTTCTTCGTGCCTGCGGCCCAGCCGGAAGGCTCCGGCCCCATCTCCAGTACCAGTTTCCCGCCTGCCATGATCTCTTCGTGCCGGATCCAGGCTCGGTTCATGACGCTGCCGTTCAGTGTTGCGGACTGGATGTAAATGTTCTCCCCGGAATTGTTCTTTGCCTCGATCACGAAGCGTTTCCCTGCCTTTGCCCCCGGATTCAGGCCAAGCGTGATCCTTTTGAACAAAGGGCTGCCCATGACATAGGTGGGTTCACCGGGGCAGACCGGGTAGAAGCCCATGGCGCTGAAAACGAACCAGGCCGAGGTGGCCCCTGCGTCGTCGTTGCCCGGGAGGCCCGAGGGCAGGGCCGTGTATGCATTCTCCATGAGTTCCCGGATCCTTTGCTGGGTTTTCCAGGGGCCCCCGCCGTACACGTAGAGGTACGGCACGTGAAAGGCCGGTTCATTGGAGGGGTCGTAATGGCCCCCTTCAAAGAAGGCGTCCAGTTTTTCCACAAAGGGCCCCGGGCCGCCCATGAGTTCCATGAGCCCCTCCGGGTCGTGGGGAACGAACCATGTGTACTTCCAGCTGTCCGCCTCGCAGAATCCGCTTCCCGATGATGGATCAAAGGGCCGGATCCACTCCCCCGTGCCGGACCGGGGCTGCATGAAGCCCACGTCCGGGTTCCAGTGAAGGGCATAGTTGAGGGAGCGCTCGAGAAAGGCCTGGTGGTCCTCCTCCCTGCCCAGGGCAAGGGCCATCTGCGCGATGCACCAGTCGTTGTAGGCGTACTCCAGGGTCATGGAAACCGACTGGGTTGGGTCGCACTCCTGGGGCACAAAGCCGAGGCTCCGGTAGGCCGGCGGTGTGCCCAGGTTCAGGTACCCGCAGAGGAATTGCGAGCCCGCGTTGTCGTTGTCCTCTGTGGCGCTCTTCCTCATGGCCTCGTAAGCCCTGTCCGCGTCGAAGCGGTCCAATCCTTTCCGGTGGGCGTCCAGGATCACGCTCACGGCGTGGTTCCCGATCATGACCCTGGAATATCCGGTTGCCTGCCAGGTGCACTTCGGAAGCCACCCGCCCTGTTCATAGAGGTGGACATAGGACTGGACCATGTCCGAGCGTGTCTCAGGCTCCAGGAGCGTCTGCAGGGGGTGCGTGGTGCGGAAGGTGTCCCAGGTGCACCAGTCGTCGCTGTAAAAGCGGAAACCGTCCGCTGCGAACACCGCTCCGGTCCCGTCGGACCCGCTCCAGAAGCGCCTGTGTTCCGTGTAATCCGTGGGCTGGAGCAGCGAATGATAGAGAGCCGTGTAAAACTTGAACAGGTCCCGGTCCGAGCCTCCCTGCACCTCTGCACGTCCCAGCAGTCCGTTCCAGGCGTGCCGCGCCTCTTCCCTGGTACCGGAGAAGTCCCATCCGGGGATCTCGCGCTCCAGGTTCTCCCGTGCCTGCTCCACATCGATGTAGGAGATGCCCACCTTGACCTGAACGATATCCCCTTCTTCTGTTCCGTAATCGAGCCAGGCGCCGATGTTCCTGCCTGACACTCGGCTGGAGCCGGGCGTATTGTCCTCTCCCCGCCAGGTTCCAAAGGAGGTGAAGGGCCTGTCGAACACCGCGTGGAAAAAGACCCGCATTCTCGCCGTTGTGCCCGGGTCGGGCAGGGTGATGATGGCAACGATGGGATGCATGGAGTAGAGGCCGTACCCCTGTACGGTCCGGTCATCCACGATCTCGATACCACCGCCGAGGCTCACGCCGCGCGTGTGCCCCACGTCCATCAGGATGCGTGCATCTTGAGATTCCGGGAACGTGTAGCGGTGAAAGCCGCAGTGCGGGGTGGACGTCAGCTCTGCAAACACGTCATGGTCCAGCAGGTTCACGGCATAGTAGCCAGGGTTTGCGGTCTCCTCCTCGTGCGAGTAAAGGGACGCATAGCCCTCCTCGGATGTCTGAAGCTCTCCGGTGGTGGGGATCATCAGGATGTGGCTGTATCCGTTGTTCCCGCCTCCCGGGCCCTCCAGGTGCGTGTGGCTGAAGCCCTGGATCCTGTCGTCCGAGTACTCGTAACCGTCCACGCTGCCCGGTTCCACGTTCGTGTCCGGGCTCAGCTTGACCATTGCATGGGGCAGGGAGGGGCCGGGGATGACGTTTCCCGCCCCCTCGGTGCCGATGAAGGGGTCCACGTACCGGGTCAGGTCCTTTTGCTGCTGGACAGGGAGCGGAGGGTTGTCCCTGCTTCCGTTACAGCTGCTCAGAAAGGCTGTCTGGAGTGCGGAAAGGATGAGGATTCGTGCGATTCGGGTGACCGATCGTCCGTGAAGGAGATGTATTTCCATACGATCCGGCCCCGAATCTTCCACGTTTCCACCGCTCTCGCAACGAAGTTTCATGCTTGCGGGTTGTTCGAGATACCTCGGAAGGCGTTACCCGGATCAAAGGTGCGGACGGACCGCCTCCCAGATCGTCTCCGCCTCGAGCGGCTGGAATCCCTCCCGGGCGAACTCGCGCACCGAGAGATCGTAGATCGCCTTGTTGTAGGGCACCTGAACACCGTGCCGATCGGCAAGCTCGATGACGTAGCCGTTGATGGAATCCAGTTCCGTGTCCCTGGTCTTGCGGACGATCACGTCCTGTGCCATGGAACTGAGAACCATCTTCTTGACGTTTTTTTCGAACAGCTTCTTGGTGATCATCCTCGGGAGTTTGGCGGAGAGCCGCAGAAGCGTCCATGAGGGCATCCCGCCCAGCTTGGACTCGCGGAAGCCCGCGGCTTTCATGGTCAAGATCCCTTCCCAGAGCAGGTTCGAGAGCAGCTTCTGGAACAGTTCACGATTCGGGATCGGCTGGACACCGAGGCCCAGCAGGGTGGTCAGGGAATTGGTGAGGTTCAGGACGATCTTCGAGTGGATCGCGTCCTGGATCCGGTCCGTGACCTCTGTCTCCACGCCGAGGTTGAACACGGCGGAGATCCGCTCCAGCTCTTCGGAAAGCTCGCCGCCCGGCGTACCGAGGTGCAGCGGTCCTTTCTTCTGGTAGCCGATGACAACAGGCTCGTCCATCCACGCGTTGTAGCTGACCACGCAGTAGACGACCTTGGAGAAGTACCCGGGCAGGATGCGCTGGTTGGCGATGCCGTTCTGCATGCCCACGATGACGGGCCGGTCCCCGAGCTTGTCCTTCACCACCCCGGCCACGGTTTCCAGGCTGTAGTTCTTTACACCGAGCACCACCACGTCCGCGTCCGGCACTTCCGACAGGTCGTCAATGACACGGGCCTGTACCGTCTGCTTCTGCTCGGGCGCGTCGCCCGGGTAGGTGGTGATCCCGTTGGCCCGGATCGCCTCGGCCACGGGCCCCACGTCAAGGAAGTAGGTCTCGCGGTGAAACGGTGCAATCCAGCCCCCCACCGAACCGCCGATCACGCCGGCACCAAGGAATACGAGCTTCAAATCGTCTCTGGTCATGCGGCTATCCCTTCTTGTTGAACCAGGCAGGAGAGTCGAAACGCGGGTTGGGAAGATCGAAACACGCGGTCATCCCCCCGGCATAGCGGAACTGAAACGGATGCGGGTCGATTTCAAGGTCGAGCAGGGCCCTTCCGGAGGGTGTGTCGTGGATCTTCAGGAACTCCCGGTCCGGCTTTGCATCCGTGGTCCACAGCAGCTTTGGAAATTGATTCATACGAAAGGCGGATTTGAAACAGGTCTCGCTCTGCAGCAGTTTGCCGTGAAGCTCGGAATAGAGGTTCGCCCGGACGTCGAACATCTTCTGCTTTCCCTCCATGGGCACCCGAACCTCGAAATAGGGCTCCCCCGTCTCCTCGTGATCGATGGTCACGCAGTCGCCCCCCTCCTCGAAGATCTCGATCTCGTGAACAACCTTTGGCAGGCCCCAGATTTCGTTTCCGCGGATCCGGTTCTCCAGCGACGTGACAGGCATGGAGAACACGTAGTAGCCGAACCAGGGAAAGATGTTCAGGATCATGGGCAGGACCGGGACGTTCACAGGCGGGTCCACCATGACCGGGATGGTCATGGCGATCTCGTTGTACGGAGGGACACCGAGCACCTTCTTGTACTCGTAGCAGGAGAAGGCCACCACTGCACGCCCCCTGGGCATGGGCACCGGCTTGATGCGGGGGTGCATCATCATGGCAGCCGCTTTCTTGTAGCTGCACAGAAAGATGGCCTGTGCGCAGGTGACATCACCGTACAGCGTGGGGAACAGGTAGTCCTTTTCGTATCCGTCTCCCATAACGAGAGGCTTTTCAGCCTTGCGCAGGGAGAAACGGCTGTAGAATTCGTCGGCGAACTCGTTTCCGTTGTCCAGGACTCCGGGACGGATGTCGGTGGTTGGTTTCATGGAGCTGCCCTCTCGGTTACCGTTACAGAGTGTAGAATCGCATAAAAAGAAGGGAATTCGTTTCAAGAAGGGCAACCAGTATAGGACGAAAGGGCAAGAAATCAAAGAGGGGCGGGCTTTAGCCCTTATATTGCATAGAGCCAACGGGCCCTCGCATGATTTTCGATTTCCCCTTGATCTGGTACACTTCCCCGGGAGACGCACTCTCAAGGAACCCCGGTCCCCTGGGCCAGGATCGTTTGCCTTTGTGTTTCCCGGATGAGAGGTGACGTATGAAAGGGACGAAGAGGCTCGTTTTTTTCCTGCTGTGCCTGTTCCTGGCATCGTGCGGGAAGGGACGTGAGGCAACAAGAACCGGACAAGCATCGGACCTGTCAGAGCCCGGTGCCTACCGGGTGGGCAACATGAGCTTCATTCTCGAGGATCCGGACAGGCCCCTTGGCTGCGGGCCGGGATCGCGCCGCCTGGTGGTGGAGGCCTGGTACCCTGCAGTGGATCATGCCGGCCAGTGGCCGGAGAACCATGTTTCCGATTTCATGCTCAACCAGCTCGAAGCGGCCATCGAGCGGTTCGGAGAGGATGGGGTTAACGATTTGCCCACAGGGTCCTTCCGGGACGCTCCGGTTCATCCGGGAGCGGTCTCCATGCCCATCCTGATCTTCTCGCACGGATTTGCTAGCAACCGCTTCCAGAATGCGACCATGGCCAATCACCTTGCAAGCCACGGCTTCCTGGTGGTGTCCCCGGATCACACCTGCAATGCCATGATCGCACCCCTGCCGGACGGGGCTGTCTTCTTTTCCTTCTTCAACGTTCCCTTCAGTCTTGGTGAACGCATGGGGGATGTCCGCTTTCTCATCGACATCTTTACAGGAGAGCCCCCGGCCATGTTCGAGGGAAGACTGGATGCGGCAAAGG
>CAZSUQ010000200.1:0-8117 GCA_964609935.1 uncultured Thermodesulfobacteriota bacterium
GGTTGAAGCGGGGCGAGAGCCGCATCACCCTGGAACCGGGAGCGCAGCTGGAGTTGAGCGAGGAACCCCACGATACGCTGCACAGCTTGAACGAGAAGATCCGGGCTCACATCCAGGAGATCAGGGCCGTCACCGATCCGGAGAAGATCGCGTGGATCGGTTATGCATGCCAGCCGATATCCGAATGGAGCGAGATCGAGCGGCTCCCCAAGGCGCGGTACGCCATCATGGATCGATACGCGCCCGAGGGAGGTGGTCTGTGGAGGACCATGATGCGGTGCACCGCGGCCGTTCAACTCAACCTGGACTATCAGGATGAGGAGGACGCCATGGCCAAGTATCGCCTCTCCATGGCCCTGTCCCCTCTGCTCACGGCCCTTTACGCCAGCTCGTGCATCTCCGGCGGAAAGCGCAACGGCTTCCTCACGCGCAGGGCGTACGTGTGGCAGCACACGGCTCCACAGCGATGCGGATTCATTGAAAAGCTCTACCATGAGGATGCCGGGTTCGAAGACTACATCGAGTACGCACTGGACGTGCCCATGCTCTTCGTGGTTCGCAAGGGATGCTGGGTCGACATCGGGGGAAGACTGACCTTCCGGCAGTATCTAGAGTCCGGGCACATGGATTACCGGGCCACCTGGGAGGACTGGCTCCTCCACCTGTCAACGATCTTCACCGAGGCGCGGTTCAAGCCCTATCTCGAAGTACGCGGCGCGGACTGTCCCCCTCCCGGGCTGGTCATGACCTTCCCCGCGCTGCTCAAGGGCATCCTGTATGACAAGCAGTCCCGGGCCGCCGCGTGGGATCTCCTGGGACACTGGAGCAATTTTCAACGCCAGGTTCTCTACCTGAAGATTTCGCGCGATGGGCCGAGCACCCTCGTGCAGGGGGTTCCCATACGCGAGCGCATCCTGGACATCCTCCAGCTCAGCCGTGAGGGGCTCAAACGCCAGGCCAAGCAGAACGACAACGGTGAAGACGAAACCGTCTTTCTCGAACCCCTCGAGGTACGGTTGAAGGAGGGGTGGGATTGCCCGGCAAAGGAGATCCTTCCCCTGTGGAGCGGGCCGTGGAAGCAGAACGTGAAGAAGCTGGTGGAGTTCTCCCGGTTCTAACCCGCATATTGCATGAAGCCTTCTCCTGCGGGCGGCGTAAACATGGAACCTTCGGGCTAACGGACGGCGGTTGGTGTGATGAAGGTATCGGGCAACAGCCTGAAGATCGTGGACACGCATACCCACCTTGGCGACCCCGTCTTCGACGTGGACCGCCCTGAGGTCCTGGCCAGGGCCCGGGCCGCCGGCGTGGCAACCATCGTCACGGTGAGCGAGGACCTCGCCGGTGCCGAGCGAAACATCGAACTGGCCTCATCCCACCCTGAACTGAGACCCGCGGCAGGCCTGTACCCGGCACATCTCGACCTTGAGCAGGCAGAGGCCATGATTGCCTTTATCCGCAAGGAGAGGGAAAGGCTCTGTGCCATTGGAGAAGTGGGCCTGGACCACTGGATCGCAAAGGAGGAGGCGGACAGGGAGGCTCAGCGGGAGATCTTCGGCCGGTTCGTGGCCCTGGCCCTGGAACTGGATCTCCCCGTGAACGTGCACGCCCGCTCTGCAGGCAGGCACGTGGTCGCCCTCCTTCTCGAACGCGGCGCAAAGAACGATCAGCTCCATGCATTCGATGGAAAGGCGTCGGCAGCCCTGCCCGCGGTGGAGGCAGGATACTTCTTCTCCATACCCCCTTCTGTGGTGCGATCCCGCCAGAAACAGAAGCTGGTGCGCCACCTCCCCCTTTCCTGCCTGCTGCTCGAGACGGACAGCCCGGTGCTCGGCCCTTCTCCGGAGGACCGGAACGAGCCGGCGAACGTGATTCTTGCCCTGGATGCGGTTGCAGAGCTCAAGGGACTGCACAGGGAGGAGGTCATGGAAGCGGCATATGAGAACACGGTTCGTCTGTATGGGCCCCACATGTCCGGATGAAGCCCTCTGCCGTGAGCAGCGTAATAACGGACAAGGAGAGCTTCAAGCCGCAAGCGGTTCGTCTACTTCTTTACACGCAGGACCTTCTTGTCGATCTTTCCCACGGCGGTGAGGGGCATCTCCGCGATGATCTCCATCGCCTTGGGAATCTCGTATGGCGAGCAGTTCTCCTTTGCGAACCGTATGAAGTCTTCCTTCAGTGCCTTCTCGTTTCCGTCATAAGGATAGGCCGGGTCGAGCTGCAGGAACACCTTGACCAGTTCCGACCCGGGTCTGTCAGGGTTTTCCATACCCACCAGGGCGATGCTTCCCACGGCCGGGTGTTGCGAGAGGATGTCCTCCACCTTGCTGGAAAAAACCTTGAATCCGCCCACGATGATCATGTCCTTGGTGCGGTCCACGATGCGGAGATACCCGTCCTCATCCATGACGGCCACGTCACCGGTGTGCATGTATCCGTCGCTGTCGATGGCCTTTGCCGTTTCCTCGGGCTTGTTGTAGTACCCCTGCATGACCAGCGGCCCCTTCACGCAGATCTCGCCGGGTTCGCCCAGGGGCACCGCCTCGCCGGAGCCGGGGTCCACGAGCTTCATGTCCACGTTCAGGAAGGGCATCCCGATGGTTCCCAGCTTCTTCTTTCCCCTTGCCGGGTTCATGGTGGAGACCGGTGACGTCTCGGTCATCCCGTATAATTCCATGAGCTTGCCCGCTCCGATGATCTCCTCCAGCTCTTCCTGCGATTCCTTTGGAAAGGGCGAGGCCGCGGAGATGCAGACCCCCAGGTTGCTGTGATCCATCTGCCTGAACGCCTCGTTCTTCATGAGCATCTGGAAGAGGGAGGGCACGTTCACCAGGTTCGTGGGCCGGTATCTTGCCATGGCCTTGCAGATGTGATCTGTGTCCCTGGGGTTCGGGATGAGGACCTGGGGCCATCCGAGATAGACCGCCGATTCGGCGATGGTCAGCCCTGCAATGTGGAACATGGGAAAACCGCTCAGGAGGATGCCTTCACCCCTTCCCCATCCCACCCATCCGATGATGCTCTTGATGTTGTGCGCGTGGTTTCGGTGGCTCAGCATGGCTCCCTTGGGGGCTCCGGTTGTGCCGCCTGTGTACTGGATGTATCCCAGGTCGTCCGGGGCCATCTGCACATCGGGGGGCTCGGCAGGGAACCTCTTCTGCACGTCCCCGTGGAAGTCCAACACGGTCTTTCCGGCAAGGGGCGTGACCTTTCCGGATGGGATCTTCTTCGCGAGTTTTCCCAGGATCTGCTTTGCTTTTGGCAGAAAGCCTGCAACGCCGGTGGTCACCACCAGGCCCACCCGGGGTACCTGGTCTGCGATCTTCGGGAGGTTCGCCTCGAAGAGGGTATCCAGGGTAACCAGGGCCACCCTCTTTTCTCCTGCCCCCAGGTCGTTCAACTGATAGGCGATCTGCGGTGCCGAAAGGAGCGGGGAGACACCCGAGACGATGCAACCGGCCCGGAGGGTTCCGATCAGGGCCGCCACGTATTCAGGGATGTTGGGCAGGTGGATCCCCACAACGTCGCCCTTTTCGAACCCGTGTTCGAGAAGCATGTTGGCGAACCGGTTCGCACAGCGGTCCAGCTGTCCGAAGGTGATCTCCGTGCCCAGGTACGACAGGGCCATCCGGTCCGGAGACGCCGAAAAGGTCTCCCTGATCATGTCCACGTACGTGGTTTCGTATTCGTGGGGCTCCAGGTCCTTCACACCCTCGTCCCAGCTCTTCTTCCAGAACCGTTCGCTGTAAACCGACACGGGCGACTCCTTTCAATCGTGTGGTGAGGTTTCTATAGAAACAGCACGCACTCAGTCGCAGAGGGCCTTCTTCCCCATGTACACATGTGCGCAAAGCTCTCCGTCGAAATCAGCCACATCAGGCAGGGTTCCCCACTTCTCGAATCCGGCCTTTTCCAGCAGGTGGATACTCTTTTTGTTTTTTTCCAGGACAATGGCGAACAACACCCTTTTGCCGATTCGGGCGCAGTCTTCCAGCGCATGCTTGAGCAGGGCCTTCCCCACGCCCCTTCCGTGGACGGCATAGTCCACATAAAAGGTCACTTCTGCGGTGTCCTTCAGCGCCAGGCGGCCACCCCGGTAGGGCGAAAGGGAGCACCAGCCCGCGACCCTGCCGTCCTCCTCCATCACGTAAATGGGGAAGGACTCGGGGTTGTGCTCGCTGAACCATCCCTTTCTTTGTTCTGTTTGAACCGGGAGCAGGTCGGCCGTTGCGTTCTTGTGAGGTACGGCCTGGTTGTAAATCGCCACGATTCTCTCCAGGTCCTGGATTCTTGCAAGCCGAATCATGATTTCATTTCCGATGCAACAGTGAGGGGCCACCAACCACGGTTGGCCAAACCAGAAAGGACCAGAGTCCGTCTTGATCGGCGCTCGTGAAGAGGCTAGCGACCTGGAGCCTTTTCTTCATACTGAAAATGTCCTGTAACCGGATACTTGAAGAGCATATCCTCCAGCCTGGGCCCTCTGCCGATGTTGTGTACAACGAGCGGGCGCGCCCTGTCCGGCGATCGACGGTCCGTCACGATGCCTATGTGAGGCAGGTTCCGGGGAAGCATCCACGTCACGATATCCCCGGGGCTGTAATCTGCCGGGTCGTTTGTGATCGGCAGCACGGTACCGTGACGGAGAAAAAAGGTCTGCAGGTTCGGCACGCGGCGGTGGTCGATGTTCGGATCGGGTGTGTGCAGCCCCCAAATCTTCGGATACGAGGAGAAGGCTGCTTTCATGTCCTCGTGGACCTCTTTCTGAAGGTCGATTCCAACAGCACGATAGCTTCGAACAACGAGGTCTGTGCACACGCCTATGTCATCGGGAACATCCCCGTTTGGATAGGAGATTGGCCGGTAGGTTCCATCGTATCTCACCTCATGTCTTGTGCGTTCGATTGCTGCGGCTACGAGGGCGCGGCTCCTGTCCGTGGAAGGGCCCGCCAGTGAAGCCCCGGTCCATGTGGCAAGGGTGAGAATGGCAAGAAAGGCGTGAACCCCATTCCTGAGTGACATGTCACCTTTCCCTGGCCCGTCCAGGAGATGTGCCTCCCTGGGTGAAGACGTATTCATGGGAGGATGTGAAGGGTAGAGATTCCTGATGGGATCATCCTTTTTGTCGCATCCAGGTTAAATATCGCGATCGATCTCGAACCCCTCGAAGATGCTCTTCACCTCGTTCCGCTCCTCCTGGTTCATCCAGGATTCGTGCTCGTAGCGGAGGTTCTGGCCCAGGCCCCTGGCCTTGGTGAGCCAGAGGGGGTTGTAGGGGAGCAAGGCCACACGCTTGATGCCCTGGTCGCGCATCCACGAAGCAATCCCCTCCAGGTTCTCGCGGGTGGCTGTGAGGTCGGGGATGAGGGGGATTCGAACCAGGGTGTTCATGTCCGGGAGCTTCAGCAGGCTCCGGATGTTCTGCTTGATCCGTTCGTTGCCGCGACCGGTGTGGCGCTTGTGGAGGTCCTCGTCGACGAACTTGATGTCCACGAACACCTGGTCGATGTGAGGCAGGAGCTTCTCTGCAAAGGGTTCCCACTTGAAATCCCCGCAGGTCTCGATCAGGACATGGATGCCCTTTTCGCGAAGCCTCCTGGAGACCTCTGCACTGTACTCCAGGAACAGGGTGGGCTCGCCGCCGGACAGGGTCACACCGCCGCCCGAGTTGTCGTAGAAGGCCTTGTCCCTGGCCAGGGTATCCACGAGCTTGTCCGGGGTGTATGCCTGCCCCACCAGGGTGAGCGCGCCCGAGGGGCACTCGTCCGTGCAGGCGCCGCAAAGGGTGCACCTGTCGCGGTCCAGGGAGGCAGGGCCGTCCGAAGGGATCGCCCCTTCCGGGCAGACCTTTGCACACTCACCGCACCCGATGCAGGGGGCCGGTCGAAAGAGGATCTCCCGGCCGGCCTGGATGCACTCGGGGTTGTGGCACCACACACAGCGGAGGGGGCAGCCCTTGAAGAAGACAACGGACCGGATACCCGGGCCGTCATCCAGGCTGTTTCGCTTGATCTCTGCGACAAAAGGCCCGTTGTTCTTCGTCATTGATCCAGAGCGTGTTCTGTCCGTTCGATGAGCTCGAGCTGGAGGTCGCGGTTCAGCTCCACGAAGTAGGCGTTGTAACCGGAGATGCGGACCATCAGGTTGCGGTGGTTCTCAGGGTTCTCCATGGCATCCTTCAGGGTTTCCGTGGAGATCACGTTGAACTGCATCTGCATCCCGCCCGACTCGAGATAGGTCTTGGCATAGGCGGTCATGGTGTTGAGCGCTTCGTCGGGCGTGTCATTTGGGTCCGGGACCACCTTGACGTTGAAGGCGATGTTGTTGGGCATCTTCAGGGGATCAAGGGAGGCAACCGCCTGGATGTTTTGAAGGAGCGTATCCCTGGGGCCGGGTGCGGGCGTGAGGCCGGGCGTGAAGGGCTTGTTCTTTCGCCGGCCGCTGGGCAGCGCCCCGGAAAGAACGCCGAAGGCCACGTGGTTGGACATGGACCAGTACCCCGTCGTATAGCGGCCCTTCCTGTACTGGGGGAAGGACTGGTAGAGGTCGTAAAACGTGTCCATCAGGTCCTGCGCCAGGCGGTTGGCCTCCTGGTCGCCGGACCCGAACTTGGGGATCCTGTTCAGGATGCGCGTGTGCAGGGCCTCGTAGCCCTCGAAGTCCTTGTCCAGTGCATCGAGAAGGGTTTCAAAGGAGATTCGCTTCTCATCGTACACGAGCTTCTTCACGGCCAGGAGCGAGTCCACCACGTCTGCAATCCCGATCAGGGCCACCCCCGAGCTGTTGTACTGTGCACCTCCGTGCACCACGTCCTTGCCCTTTTCCATGCATCCCCGGATCAGGGTGGAGAGGTAGGGGGTGGGTCTTACGTAGCGATGGGTTTCGCCGAACAGGTTGTTGCATTCCACCGATAGTTCCGCAAGGTGGCGGAACTGCTCGAGATAGGCATCATAGAACTTCTCAAAGGTGTCGAACCCGGAGACCTCTCCGGTCCTGGGGCCCACCGCCTCCTCTTTGCACAGGGGGTGAAAGCCGTTGCGGAAGGCCATCTCCAGGGGGGCCACCAGGCTGAACATCATGGAGTTGGTGTGGCCGAAGTGCCGGCCCGAACAGGTGGGCTCTACGCACCCGGTTGCACCCCAGTCCCGCGCGTCCTCGGGTGCAAATCCCTGGTTGACCACAGAAGCGATCACGGACTTGTCATTGTGAATCGAGGGTGTGGAACCCGTGATCGCGTTCACCTCGCAGAGCCTCCGGAGGTAGGCCTGGGAGTTCGCGTCCGGGTGCCATCGCGCGTTCAGGTTGGGATCGCGCAGGCGGAGCATCTCCGCCACCTTGAGGATGATGAAGGTCATGTCGGAGACTGCGTTGGAGCCGTCTTCCTCCACCCCGCCCAGGGTGATGGCCTGGTCCGAACTGGACCCGCCGAAGAGCTTGTTCCCCAGGTTCGCCACCTGCGGGAGATGATCCGTGCACTGCATGAAGAAGCAGCCTAGCAACTCCACGGCCCGCTTGATCATGGCCTGTCGGGCCTCCTCGTCCACGCACTTGGCCATGTCCGCAAGAAAGTAGGGCTGGAGCCACTTGTCCACGCGCCCGATGGAAAGCCCGGCATTGGTGTTCTCCATGTGGCACGCGATCCAGGTGATCCACATGCTGTTCACCGCCTCCTCCAGGGTCTCAGCCGGACCTGCAGGCACCTTGGCGCAGATGGCGGCCAGGTTCTCCAGCTCGGCCTTGCGGGTCGGGTCGGTTTCGGATGCGGCCAGCCGGGCGGCTTCCTCGGAAAGGTGGCGCGCGTAGATCATCACGCCTTCCAGGCAAAGCCTCATGGCCTTGTAGAAGCTCTTCTTCTCTTTGTTTCCGGCCTTCTTCTCATGCTTTCCCGCATCCTCTGCCAGGGCGGCCAGTCCCCGGCTCAGGGCGGTGTGGAAATCAGGGATCGTGTGGGACAGGGAGTGGGCCTTCCACTGGAAGTAGAAGACGAAGCGGTCATCCAGTTTCATGCTCTTGGGGTTGCCCGCGTTTCTGCGCGCCGTCTCCTTCAGGTTCCGGTCTGACCAGTAGGGGAAGATCTCGTCGTTCAGAAGCCTTCTGTCATCTTCCTCGATGAG
>CAZSUQ010000201.1:0-8111 GCA_964609935.1 uncultured Thermodesulfobacteriota bacterium
ATTCATCGGGATCGCCCGGATCGGCAAAGTCCGACACCTGTGTTTACTTCTGTTTTCGATCAAGAAAAGACGCACTGTGTTCCGGGAACATCCAGCCCGTATATTCCATGCCTACGCCGCTCGTAGTAGAAGGCTTCATGCAATATGCGGGCGAGGACCGCCGGCCGCTGTTCCCTTCAGGATGGGTTTACAAGGTAGAGCAGCAGCTGTTCGGCAACCTTCTTTCGGCCCGTTTCATTCAGGTGCCCGCCATCGTACGTATAGTCCGGCACAAGAGAATAGTAACGTTTCCCCCCCTTGGTAAAACTTGAGACCTTGCCGTCCGGAAAAGAGGCTTCGGCCTTCGCCAGATCGAAAAGAAGACCGTTTCCTCCGTATTCCCTGGAGAGCCGCTCATTGAACTCGTTCCGCTTCACGTTGTCGTCGTACTCCCAGAAGTCCTTTTTGCCGGTCAGCTTCTTGATCCAGGTCTTCCAGGTCGTCTTCGAGGTGGTGAGCGGCATGGTGACATGCAGGAAGTTCGTCTCCGGGTATTTCTCCTCGAGTTCTGCCATGGCTGCTTTGTACGCTGCAAACACCTGGTCCACGTCCGTTTTCGCATCCACATCCAGGTAGCAGAGCTTGAAAAAAGCGGTGTCCACCCTGTCCCCGAGTTTCCCGTCCATGAGGCGTGCAAACGCCTCTGCTTTGGATCCGGCATCCAGGTTCCGGCCCACCCGCGAGTGGGCAAAGATCCCCACGTTGAAGTCCGCCTCGTCGGACGTCTCCACGATGTTCAACTTGATTTGCGGATGCTCCTTCATGAGGTCACGGACGCCCTCTAGGATATTGAATCCCACCGACTGATGCCCGAAGTAGATCTTCTTCTCGCCCAGTTCCTTCCACGCCGCCTCCGGCACGTCCTCGATGCGGGCATACGCCCCTGTTTCTTCCATCACCCTTTCTCCGTTGCAGGCGGCGAGCAGAACAAGGAGGGGAAGGATGCACAAAAGGGATTTCCCGACGAATCGCATGGCGTCCCCTCTTCCTGCCGGCCTCGCGGCTGCTAGACCGCGCATTGTCCCTGTTCCGCACCCTCGGATTTTCGATGCACGAACCGGGTCAGGTTCTCGACCGAATCCAGGTTTTCGGGTACGAGCTCTTCGTCTTCAACGGCGATGCCGAACGTTTCCTCGAGAAACTCAACGATTTCGAGCATACCTGTTGAATCCACGAGCCCGCTTTCAAGGAAGGAGAGGGAGTCCTCGAGGGTCTCCACTTCACCGGAGAACAGGAAGTTTTCTTTGATGAACTCGCGAATCGTTGACTGAACGTCCATGTCTTCTCAACTCCTTGTCGGTACCTTTTCTCGTTTCGTTTCCATTTGCCTTCATCCCACGAAAAGATTCTGCTCACGCTTCTCAGAGTGATGCGCTCTTCTCTTCGGCAGGCGGTTCCTTCAGCAATCCTTTCATGATCTTCCCTGCTTCGTTTTTCGGCAGGGCTCTTGTAATCTCCACGACCCTGGGCACCTTGTAGGGGGGCAGCCTCTTTTTACAGAACCGGACGAGATCGTCCTCTTGGACCTGCTTCCTGTTGACGGGCACCACGAAGGCCTTGATCACCTCCCCCATCATTTCATCCTCCACGCCGATCACGGCACACTCCAGCACAGAGGGCTCCTCCAGAAGGAGATCTTCGATCTCCTTGGCACTGACCCGATGCGAACCGGACTTGATCATGTCCTTCTCTCTGCCCACGATGTAGAGGAAGCCGTCTTCATCCACCCTTGCAAGGTCTCCGGTGTGCAGGCCGTCTCCGTCCAGGACGTTTCGGGTCTCTTCGGGGCTGTTCCAGTACCCTTTCATGATGTTGGCGCCCCGGGCCACGATCTCCCCCACCTCTCCCACCTTCACCTCTTCCCCCTTGCGGTTGAGGACCCTGAGTTCCACATTCGGAATCGCCTTTCCGATGGATCCCAGTTTCGCTTCGAGCCGGTCGGGGGGCAGGTAGGAAAGCCTGGCCGAGGCCTCTGTTTGCCCGTACATGATGAAGATCTTCGTCCTGGGAAGTGCGCGCTGGAGTTCCCGGATCAGGGCGGGGGCCATGGCCCCTCCGGCCTGGGTCACGTATCGAAGGTGTTCGAAATCGTGTGCATGCAGGTTGGATCTGCGCAGCAGGATGGCAAAGGTGGAGGGAACACCGGCAAACCCGGTCACCCTTTCCCTGTCCATTTTTTCCAGGACCTTGTTCGGGTACAGGAACTGGTTTTCGAGAACCAGGGTGCCGCCCACCGCGAAGTGGGTGTGAACAAGGGAAGCGCCGTAACAGTAAAAGAAAGGCAGGACCACCATGCCCCTGTCCTCCGGGGTCAATTCCAGGTACCCCAGGATGGACCGTGTGTTCTCAACGATGTTTTCGTGGCTCAGCGCCACACCCTTGGGCTTCCCGGTGGATCCTGAGGTGTACATCAGACAGGCCAGGTCCTCTGAGGAAATCTCCTGTCCGGGGATCCCGCCGGACTCCGTCTCAAAAACCTCCCGGAGGGGCCGGATGACCGGGCACTCGGGTCCCTCGGGTTCCACGAGTCCGGCCGCGCGTTCCCCGTGGAAGAGCGCTGCAAGGCCGCCCGCCTCACGGTTGAGCCGGTCCCTGAGCGGCTTGACACTCCCGTCGAAAACAAGAGCCCGGATCCCTGCATCGCCCAGGATGTAGGGAAACGCATCGGGTGTCACGGCCGTGTTCAGGGGAACAACGACACCCCCCATCTTCAAGGCGCCGAAATAACCGGACAGGAAATCCGTGCTGTTCTGCATCAGGATCCCCACCCGGTCGCCTTTTTCGATACCCGCCTGCAGAAGGGCATTCGCCATTCGATTGGCCTGGTCGTTGATCAAGGCAAAGGAATGCTTTTCCTCGCCATGGACCACGGCATCCTTTTCCGGAAGGCGCTCGGCCGTCCGTTCCAGGAGTTGATGCAAAAGACAGATCGAATTCACGACGGTTGTTTTCCTCTCTTTGCGCTTCCGGCTTTCCGGTTACCGTGCCCCTGCGCCCGACAACACCACGCGGATGGTGTCAAAGATGATGGACATGTCGAAGAAAAGGGACATGTGCTTGATGTAATAAAGGTCGTACTGCAGCTTCGTGGTTGAATCTTCCTTTGTCGCCCCATAATGGAACTTGACCTGCGCCCACCCCGTAACCCCGGGCTTCACGAAAAGCCTCTGGGGGTAATAGGGGATCTCCTTGGCAAGCTCCAGCACGAATGTCCTTCGCTCCGGCCTGGGCCCCACAAAGCTCATGTCCCCTCTCAGGACATTGAACAGCTGGGGCAGTTCGTCAATCCTGTATTTTCGAATCACGCGCCCGACCCTTGTCACCCTGGGATCGTCCTTCTCCGCCCACTGGGCGCCCTGTGCTTCCGCGTTCTGCACCATGGACCGGAACTTGTAGAGGGTATAGTCTTTCCAGCTTTCGCCCACGCGATCCTGCCGGTAGATCGCGGCCCCCCTGGAGTCGATCTTGATGAGAAGGGCCGTCACGGCCATGACCGGCGAAGCGAGAACCAGAAGAGCGGCGGCCATGATCAGGTCGGAAATCCTTTTCATCCGAAGCACGAACCTGCTCTTTCTGAACCCCTCGGAAAAGATAAACCAGCTCGGCCGCACATCCTCCATCAGGATCTTTCCCTTCAAGGATTCGTAAAAGGAGGCCGCCTCATCCACCTGAATCCCTTTGAATCGGCAGTTCAGAAGGGTCCGAAACGGGAGCTTCCCCCTTCGGTCCCCCAGCGCCACGACGATCCTGTCCAGGTTGAGCGAACCGACCTTTTCCGGGAATTTTTCCATGGGGAAAACGTTCTCAACGTGCACGGGATTCGGCGGATGATTCCCGTGATTTTCATAGTCGGTCTCCTCCGCCAGTGCCACGACCTCGTACCCGGAATCCCTCAGTTCGGCGATTTCCCGAAGGATGTCCCTCCCGATCCGTGCGCTCCCCAGGATCATCACCCGTTCCGCCAGGGTCTCCAGGCGCAGGAGGGTGGGATAGAGTTCGCGCCACAGAAAAATGGACAGGATGAGGGTGGGCAGGGCAAGCAGGAAGGCTAATTGCCCTAAACTGAGACTCTCAAAGGACAGGTAGAGGATGCTCAGGAGGATGCACGCGATCCCCAGGGACTGGAGCAGGCGTATCGTGAACTCCCTGCGTTTTCGGGTGATGGTGTAATCATAGAGTTCGTTCAGGTACATACACCCCTGACACACGACAACGAAGAGGAGGCACTTTCCAAGGCAGGTATAGCTGTTGAACAGCCAGTATTCGGAAACCCCGTTTACATAGATGAACTGCAGGAAGCTGATCAGGTAGAGGATGCCCAGCATCAGGCAGAACTCGAAAGAAAACAGAAGGAGTCGGAGCCTGGGGATGTTTCGTTCGAAGATCTTCATGAATGGGAGGTCCCTCTTCTTCCTTATTTTCTATGGCCGTTCCGGTAATAAGATTTACTGAAGTAGCCGTAGGAATAGGAACTGGAGAACTGCTTTTCCACCCCGTTGAGCAGGACACCGACGATATTCTTCCCTTCCATGGACTCCAGAGAGGCCTGGGCCAGGTCCCTGGACGTCTTCCCGGCTCGGACCACGAGGACGATGGCATCCAGAAGGTCTGCAAGGAATTCTTCATCCGAGATGGGAAGGATGGGCGGATTGTCCGCCACGATGATGTCGTAGATGTTCGTCAGGTTTTCAAGAACAGGGGCCAGCTTCGTCTTGAAAAAATGTGGTGTGATCTCCTCCTCCACCCGACCCGCACAAAACACGTCCAGCGTGGTGTTTTTCCCCACCGAAACCATGACGTCCTGGAGAGCCCGCTCTCCGTGAATCACGTCGATGAGCCCCCCCTTCTCCCTGATATTCAGGTAATTGGCAACCTGTGGCCGACGGAAGTCGCAGTCCACCAGGGCAACCCTTTTCGTGCTGTCTTCGGCAAGGGCGAAAGACAGGTTGATGCTCGTCAAGGTCTTCCCTTCCTCCATCTCCGGGCTCGTGATCCCGATGGTTTTGACCTGGTTCATCTGATGGAAGTAAAGGATCTTTCGGCAAACGCGTCGATAGGACTCCAGAAGGGGGGAGCCCGGCTCGGTGAGAAACAGCAGATTCGGGTGCAGGGCCGAAGGCTGCCTGGATTTCCAGCGTTTCATTCCTGAAGACCTTCCTTACCTCGTTGTGTTGAACATGCACCTTTTTCCAAAGGCGTTTCAGCCCTTTCCTGCCTGCGGGTCACAAGAAGCTCTTTACGAGTCCAATCAACAGGGTATCGAGACGGGTCACAAAGAGCTGAACGCCCACGATGGAAGTCAGAACGAATCCCATAAAAAAGGATGCCAGGGCCAATTTCCTTATCTTTTGCTTTTTGAACTCTTCCGATGTCGCAAGAACCGGAACCACGCCCAGCACAGGGATCGTGAAATAGGCCTTCACCTCTTCAGCCGTGCGGAAGGAGCGGTCCATGTACTCAACGGCAAACGCCAGTCCCCCGCCGAGACCCAACCCCAGGGCGATGCCCATGGCAAGGATCTTCATCCGGTTCGGCCTCACGGGATGGCCGGGATAGTTGGCAGGGTCCAGAATCCTGAACTGCTCGCTCTTCTGCCGCACCTCCAGGTTTTCCGCGATCTCGGCATTGATCTTACGCTCCATCATCTGTTCGTAGCTCTGCTTGATGGTCTCGTAGTCTCTCGAGAGGGTCAGCAGTTCCTGCTCCCGCTTCGGCGTGTTCTCCACCCTGCGCCGCACCTTTGCCATCTTCCAGTTGATCAGCTTGATCTCGTCACGCAGGCTCCCGATACTCAGCCGGTTGGCGTCCGCCTGCTCCTTCAACCTCGCGTAGGCCGGATTGACCACGGCTGCGTTGTCCGTAGCCTCTTCCTGTTCTCCCTGCTCACTTGTGATCAGTCTCTTCTCCAGGCTTTGGATCTCTTTTTTCAGCCGAACCACATCCGGGTAGCGTTCCGTGTACCGCACCAGGAGAGCCGCCAGCGCCTCCCGCTTGGCTTCGATCTGGTGATAGAGCTCATTCTGGTCCATCCCGGTTCCGGCGAGGTATTGTGGCGTTTCCCCGAGCTGCTGTTCCATCAACACCTGCCTGTCCTCGGCATCCCGCAGGGAATCCTGGGCCGAGCTCCTCTGCTGCTGGAGCTGGTCAAGGGACCTCAGGTTCGCCTCCAGCTGTTCGGGCAGTTCCCCCATGTAACTCTGTTTGAACTCCCGGAGCGATTCTTCCGTGGCTTTCAGCTCCTTTTCGATCTGCTCGAGCTGCTTCTCCATGAAGTCCTTTGTTCCGCGGGCCATGGTTTCCCGGACCCGGAGATTCTCCTCGATGTAGAGCATGGCCAGCTTCTGGGTCACCTTCTGTACGGTAGCGGGGTCCTTGCCGTAGAAGGACAGCTTGAACGCCGCGGTGGATCCCCTCCTTCGCGCCCTTCTCTCCACATTGACCTCGATGTTTCGCCGCATGGAATTCACAACGGCTTCCATTGAGGTCTTCTTCAAGAGATTCGGAAAGAGGTTGAGCTCCCTGATCACCGTCTCCAGCCGTGTACGGCTCATGATCTGCTGGCTGATGGTGTTCAGCCGGTCCTGCACCGAGCCGGTGACCGTGGACTGGACATAATGTTCCGGAACCTGCTGCGGCTCCACGAGGATCGTCGTGTCGGAACGATAGATGGGCGGAAGCGAGGTGCCGTAATATCCCGCCGCCGAGGATGTCAGGAGGAAGGGGATCACGATGAGCCATTACCTGCGCCAGGCCGCAACGATATACTGCATGATCTGTGTGTCGCTGGATATCACCTTTGTCATCCTCTCCGTGCTCTTCTTCCAGCACTACCGGATCGTTTCCGGGAGGGTCAGGCTGCAACCAAGAACGACCCGGTTGTCCTCATAGCTTTCCCCTTCCGTTCCGGCCCCCTCACCGAAGGATTCCTGGTGGATGTAGTTGTAGTTGAAGTACGCAGAGGCCCAGTGAAAAACCTCATAGCGGATACTTCCCCCCCCTTGAATCGATTCCAGGTCCAGGGTGCCGTCCCCGGCTGATTCGCTCCTCGAATAAAACCCAAAGAAACGAATCGCCAGATCGCTCCTGGGGTTGTAGTTGAGTCCCAGGCGACCCGATCGACTGGAAACCGTTCCTCCGATTCCCGAGCTGTCACTCAGCGAGTAAGAAAGCGAGCCCGTAACGCTCACCTCTTCACGTAAAATATAAGTGCCGTTCAGACTTCCGTAGGGATGGATGGACTCTTCCTCCACTTCCCCCCCGGTTCCGCCCCCCAGTTCCCTGGTTTGCTGAAGGTATTCGATCCCTCCACTTGCGCTCAGGGACAGGGTCTGTGTGGCCCGCCAGGAATCCCCCACAGAGGCGAGGAAGCTGGTGGAATGCCCCCGTTCGTCATAGTCATTGTACGTTGCACCCACCGAGACATTGACGGAATTGTCCGGGCGCCACGCAAAGGAGGTGGACAAGGTGACGGATCCGTTGTGTTCTTCAGTGGACGCCTCCTCTTCCACGCCGCCTTGAACAACCGAATCGTACCAGCTATACCCGTACTCCCCGCTGCCCGTGATCCCCACCCTTCGGGTCAATGTGTGGGAAACCGTCACGCCGGCTCGGTTCATGCGGAAATCCCTCTGCCGCGGCAGAAGGCCTGTCTGCTCCACATCCTCCAGGCCTTCCTCGGAGATGTCGGCCACATCGGTCCCCACGAGAAGGAAGTCATCAACCGAAAGCGACGTCCTTTCCCCGTAGGCGTGCGCAACGGAGAAGGTAAACCGGTGGTTCCGGCCGTAGTTGCTCCTCTGGTCGAGCCTGTCGTTCACGAGGAATTCATTGCTGTAGGACGTGGAAAAGGTCGTGGGCGCGTGATCGTAGGAAAGAGCGACAGACGGGCTCACGCGACCGAACCATTCATCCTGGATCGGGTTGTCCGGATCCCCGCCGGAGCGCAGGAAGATGTTGTCGTCATACACACCTTCCAGGTTCAACCTGGGCATCACATCGACCCGTCCGATTCGAAAGGCCTCCGCCACGGGTGCATTCATCAAAAGGTTGAGAAACAACGCAGCGGCAAGGGG
>CAZSUQ010000202.1:0-8097 GCA_964609935.1 uncultured Thermodesulfobacteriota bacterium
GAGCAGACCCATGATCCGGCTTTCTCCTTTCACGTCCATGTCGTTGGTGGGTTCGTCAAGGATGAGCACGTCCGGCTCGGAAGCAAGAGCCCTGGCGATGAGGGCTCGCTGTCTCTGGCCCCCGGAGAGTTCCCTGTAGAGATCTTGTGAGAAATCCTCGAGCCCGGTGATCTCGAGCGCCTGATCCACTGCACGCAGATCTTCCCTGCACATCCTTGTCCAGGGTCGACTTCTGCCGAACCTGCCCATGCGTACGATGTCTGCCACGCTGAAGGGGAACAGGGTGTCCAGAAACTGCCGCTGCACCACATAGCCGTAACGCATGCCGTCCAGGCGATGTATTCCCCCGGTCATGGGACGGATCAGGCCCAGAACCGCCCTGAGAAGCGTGGTCTTGCCCGCACCGTTCGGGCCGATGATTCCCAGAAAGTCGCCTTTGTGAACCTCAAGGCTCAGGTCATCCAGGACCACGTGTTTTCCGTAGCCCAGCCTGACCCCCTGAAACCGTATAATAGGACCTTCCATGGCTCCCTCGCGCTGTAATGATTTGCTTCCTACCCCTGGAGTGCCCCTGCAATGGAATCCACCATGTAGCGAAGGTTCTCCAGGTAGGAGTTGATCCCCTTCTTGCCGCCCAGGAAAAGAGGAAGGCGGACCGCCCTGACCCCTGTGTTCTTCACGACGAACTTGACGGGGCGTTTGGGGTAATAGGGTTCCACCAGGATCAATCTTGCTCGATCTGCTTTTGCTTGTCTTACGACCT
The DNA here is from genome assembly GCA_964609935.1 of uncultured Thermodesulfobacteriota bacterium. Classification (GTDB taxonomy): domain Bacteria; phylum Desulfobacterota; class DSWW01; order DSWW01; family DSWW01; genus CAYTRL01. The sequence goes on from CAZSUQ010000202.1 coordinate 764, forward strand.
CCTTCAGGTGGCCGGGTGTGGGCGGAATCCCGGGCTTGGGCTCCAGGCTTCCGATGAGGGCAAGCCCAAAGGTTTCACAGAAATAGTCCCAGGAGGCGTGGTACTGGATGACTGCTGTGCCCTGGTAAGGACCGAGCTTCCGTTTCAACTCCCTGAAAGTGGTCCGGACCCTTTCCTGGTATTGATCACTGTTCTTCTCGTATTCGGATTGACCTTCCGGATCAACACGGATCAACCCCTTGGTGATGTTGGTGACGGCAATGGACACGTTTTCCTCGGTGAACCAGAAGTGCGGGTTTCCATAGGGGTGCACGTCCCCCATGGACCCGTCGATGCGTCCCTCGGGCACGTCCAGCGGCTTGACGCCCACGGACGGATCCACATAGCCCGATGCACCGAACTGGATCCGTGGATTGCCCGACGCGTCGATCAACGTCTGGATCCAGACATCGATGTCCAGCCCGCCCACCACGAGCATATCCGCCCGCCTGAGCTTCATGACCTGGCTCGGCACCGGCTCGAAGAAGTGCAGGTCGTATTTTCCGGTGGATACGGCATAGACCTCCACACGATCTCCACCCACCTGGCAAACAAAATCCGCCATGTCCTGCGTGGAGGCCACCACAAAGACCCTGGCAAAGGAAAAAGAGGGAGAAGCGAGAAGCAGGACGAGGAAGAAAGAAACAAAGAACTTCTTTTTGACACGATTTCCTTCCATGAGTGTGATCCTCCTGAATAGGACATGAAGAGCGGTTCCCATCCCAACTCAGTTCTCGAGCCTGTGGGAGTGAGGGCCCAGGCCGAAAACGAGCTGGATCGTTCCGTTGTGCTCTCCTGTATCGTCGATCATGTTCCTGAAGCGGTACTGTCCCCGAACATAGAAGCTGTGAGTGAAGAAGTACGTGAGGAACCCGCTTGCCGCCCACTCATCTCTCTCATCGTGCGGATCGAGGATCTGGGACCGGTCGTAGCGGTAGCCCACCTGCCAGTATTTGGTGAGATTCGTAAGGAGAAAGCTGTAACCGCCGTATCGTGTGTAGTCGCCAATGCCCATGTCTGCGGTATAGAATCCGCTCTGCCAGCGGAGATTTCGAAAGGTCCCCGGGAATCGAAGGGTCAGTGTCAGGTCCGCCTCGTGGAGCACGGTGTCCCTTCCCTCGTCCCAGGCCACGCTGTAACCCAAAAGGCTGTCTGCGCTTCGGCAGAGGGGGATGCCGAGAACCGTGCGCGAGAGATACACATGGCCGTTCCACGAAACGGGGCCCGCCTCCTCATGTGCTTCCTCTTCCCCTCCGTGAGCGTGTTCAGGTTCGCTGCCCTCCCCTTCTCCGTGTGCGTGACCGAGCTGTTTTCCGTTCCAGAAGCCAAAGGTGGTCTTCAGAAAGAAGTCCCAGGGATTGGAGATGGTGAGGCTCCCCTGGACGCCGTCGTCGAACCAGGGGTGGTCGCCAAAGAGGTTGGCCAGGACCAGGGGTGTGTCGGAGAAGGCCCAGTGGTGAGGGTGGATCGGGTTCAGGCGGCCGAAGTTCATGAACTTCCGGCCCGCCTGAATCTCCACGGGCGCGTACTCCGACACATAGGGGATCTGGTGAATGGTGAGATAGGCTTCTTCCAGGTCCACCTCCACGTGAACGTCGTCATCCTCGTATTCCATTTCGATCGCAGGGATCACATCCGCACGGATCCCTGGATAGAGATAGCCCTGGAGGGCCACCTCCACCTCCTTTACACGGATCTTGTTGCGGTTCGAATCCGTGTCATTGTCCGAGAATTGAGCCAGAACATCGGCAACCACGCTGATGTCCGGATTCATGATGCCCCCGTAACTCCCCACCGGGGATGATTTGTGGGGCTGTCCTTTTCGGGTGTCGTCTTTTTCGCGGACCTCCATCCGGTCCTTGAGTTCCTGCATTTCGGTTTGGTGTTGGGATTTCATGTCCTTGAAGTCCTGTTCGAGTTGATCGAATCTCTCCTGGAGCGTTCCTTGCTCCTCTGTGCCCTCACCTGCTCCTGCCGACGAGGAGAAGGCCCCAAAGAGGCAGATCAAGCAAAGGATCGTCATCGTCTTCTGTCTCATCATCGACTCCCATGAGATGGAGCCGGCACGCAATGGGCACCCACCCGGTCCTTGACTGGATGGGTACAGGCGTGACCGGTCAGCCGGATATGGAAAGACTATTGTTTGAGGTTGTGGAACAAGCCAGATTTTCCCGGGATCTTTGTTGATCCGCTGCTACGGGAAGAAAGGCTCGAATGGTCCGGACAATGGCTGGCTGTGTGGGGCTTAACCGGGAGGCGCCCGGATGAGGTGGAGGCGGAGGGAGGAAGGATTCTGAAATCCCCCGAGGGAGAGAGGGAAAGGTTTGCGGGTAATCGGGAATAACAGAAGAACAAAGAATGAGACGGACAGTACGATAACGTAATGAGAAAGGGTTAGGCACAGGACGCAGGAATGCTCCCGTCCGGAGTGCGTTTCATCAGGATGAGAATGCAGAAGGGCAAGCGATCCTGTCCAGAGGAGCAGGACAATGAGCAGCCCGCCGAGAATGCCGCGCACCCGGCGAATGTCGGCTTTTCGTGTCATGGCACGCATCCGCTTCGCATTCCCCATCAAGAAAGGCCGAAGATCCCACAGGGATGATCAACCTGGCTCCGGTAATCGGATCTCTTGTATATCCTAGTATTCATCGTGATCCTGTCAAGCCCCCAACGTGAATGAAATCTCTTCGCAGGAGCGGGATATGGATGCATGTCGTGTGCGGGCTACGCGGATTCTTCCTCCGGGGCGTTCTCGTCCGCCTCGCTTTCCGCTTGAACGATCAGGTCGTTCTCCTCTTCCTCCTCCATGGCCGCTGCCGGAAGGTTTCTTTGAGTCCGAAGCTCCTCGATCCTGTTGAGCGGGCGGTCGAGCTGCCTGCGACGGGTTGTGGTGAGCGCATCGTACTCCTTCTGGGCGTCAGCGATTCGCTTGCCCAGCAGCTCGAACTTCTTGAGAAACGCGCCCCACTGCTTCCTGAAGGTGCCGAACAGGGTCAGCATCTCGTTGGAGGTCTGCTCAAGGGCGAAGTTCTCCACCGCCTGACGGATGACCGCCAGGACGGCGAACAGGGTGATGGGGGAGCAGAAGATCACCTTGTTCTTTATGGTATCCTCCAGGAGGTTGTTGTCCTGTTCGTGGATGAAGGCGTAGATCTGTTCATTGGGAATGAACAGGAGAACGTAGTCCACGGTGTTCTGTTCCGGGTTGATGTACGCCCGTGTTGCCACCTCCTTGATTCGGGCCTTCACGTCCCTTAGAAAATCGGCTCTCAGCTTGTCCTTTTCCGGGTCCGTGGGTGCCTCCAGGTATCTCAGGTAATTGTCCAGGGGGAACTTCACGTCCATGTTGAGCGTCAGGTCGCGCGGCAGCAGGAAGGTGAAGTCGGGCCGCGTGCCCGGCCCTTCGATGACCTTTTGCTTCGTGTAGTTCACGTTCTCGATGAAGCCCGCGATGCGCAGGACATCCTCTGCCATGCGCTCCCCCCATTGACCTCTCGCCTTGGTGCTTGCCAGCGCCTCTTGAAGCAGGCTGGTGGTGTGCATGAGCCTTGCGGTCTGTTCGCTCGCAGCCTTCATCTGGCTGGCCAGCTCCCCGTACTTCTGCGAGCGGTCCTTCTCAAGGCTCTTCATGAGCGCGGAGACATTGTCCAGTTCGGTGGTCATGCGTTGCAGCTGCAGGTCAATGAGCCCCTTCTTGGCATCCAGCTCCTGAACGCCGGCCTTCCTCTCTGAATCAAGCCTCTCCTTTGCCAGCTTGAGGAACTCCTCTGTGGACCGTGACAGGGCGTCCAGCGAGAGGCTGCCAAAGCTCTCTTTTACCCTCCCGATCACGGCCTCGACGTTTGCCTGGCGCATCGCCTCGCTCTGGCGGAACAGCTCCTCGGCAAGGGCCCGCCCGGCCCGGGACTGGTGCCGCTTCAGCAGAAGTGCAACCGTGATCCCGAACAGGAGTCCTGCGATCATGGCAAACAGGAGGTAGACCCAGTTGGCACCGATCTCCTGGAGGATCTGTGCCCCAATCTCCTGAAGGCTTGTCCCGTTCATCGAGTCCTTCTCCTGTTCATGGCCGGGTCTTTCTCCCTCTTGATGAGGTCTTTTCTAAGAAAGCACAAAGCGCCGAAAGGTACAAATGAAAAAAAGATCCTAATAAAAAGATGTAAATCCTGCATCCTTCATCGCTCTTACATCGAAGTTTCACGAAAATGTGGGCAGAAAAGATTCGAAGGTACCGTGCTCGGGAGGCCTGCAGCAGAAGGCTTCTTGCAGGCTGCAACCTATTCAGAACCCGGTTGCGGATGGGGCTTCTCGGGCATCCTGTAGGCCGTGCCCTGGAACAGGGCCACCAGCTTGTCATCCCCCTCTGTGACGCGTATGGAATAGGTCCCGAGACGCTTGGAGCACGAGACCTCCCTTGCCTCTGCGAAAAGGACCTTCGCCCTGGGGGCCTGAAGATAGGTAATGCTTGCCTGGATGGCAACGGCAAGCGCCCCGTGGGAATTGCATGCCGCCTGGAAGACATAGTCGGCAAGGGTGAAGATGGCACCGCCGTGAACCATCTTGAAGGGGTTCTTGAGGAAGTTTTTCACAGGCATTTGGGCCTGGGCAACTCCAGGCTCGAGGGCCGTGAGCTCGATTCCCAGATGGTCGGCAAACGCGTCCTGTTCTAGCATTTTTCGAAGTGATTCCATAAAATACTTCCTCCCGAAGACTTAAAAATCATCAAATAGAAGTGACGGAACAAACAAATTATCCGTAAAAGGACCGTTTTTCAATGAAACGAATGAAGTCATGAGGAAGAAGCCATGCTGGTGATTGCCTTTGGCGACGTTCACATGATGTTGGACCGGGCCGAAAAGATACCCGGAATCGGGGAAGCGGACTGTGTCGTGATGACCGGTGATCTCACGGTAAACGGAGGTCGGCGGGACGCACGGTACGTTCTGGACGATCTGTCGAGGTTGACCCCGAAGGTCTATGCCCAGATCGGGAACATGGACACGATGCAGGTGGACGCCATGCTCACCGAGATGGGGATCAACCTGAACGGGCACGGGGTCGTACTGGACGAGCTTGGCCTTTTTGGCGTGGGGGGCTCCACGCCCACCCCCTTTGGAACGCCCAGCGAGTTCTCCGAGGAGGAGTTGGAGAAGCGGGTCTGGGAGGCCTATGAGGAGGTGAAAGGAGCACGATTCAAGGTCCTGTTCTCCCACACCCCGCCCATCGACACGGAACTGGACCGGGTCCGTAGCGGTGCTCACGTGGGGAGCCGGGCGGTTCGACACTTCCTGGAGAGGACGGACTGCGATGCCTGCGTGTGCGGGCACATCCACGAGGCCGTGGGAACCGAACAGGTGGGGTCAGCGCTTGTCCTCAATCCGGGGATGCTCTCCCGCGGGGGATATGTCCGCATCGAGTGCGGGGAGGGCGGATTCTCTGCAGTGCTCGACAGGTGTTAGCCTTGTTAAGGTCCTTCTAAAGCATATCGCTTCTCGCGATTCATCCCCAATCCAGAAAACTGTTTATGGTTTCCATTGCAGCACAGACATTCAGATTTTCTAATTTAATCAAATGGTTATGTTCAAACGCACCCTAGACCTCCCGCCCAACAAGAATTCCTGACCAATTCCATCCCAGAAGAAGCCCTGGTCTGAAAAATGACGGGCCTGAACCCCTTGACAGGGGTTGGAGAAATTGATAAATAACGAATGTTACTTGAGTAACACTTGTTATCCAATAACGTTCGTTATCCAAAAAAGGGGCGCGCTCACCTTCACACCTTCTTCTCCACCCGGACCTCAGCAGTGCCCCCTGTGCGAGCACGAATGGCACGCTCAAAGAACAAACGAGAGCAGAGCAAGGCCGAGACGCGGGAGCGGCTCATGGCCGCTGCCAGGAGTGAATTTGCACGACAGGGTTATGCAGGCACCTCACTGAGAACCATCACCTCTGTTGCAGGCCTCACCACAGGGGCGTTCTACAACAACTTCCGCGACAAGAAAGAGATCTACCTGGCCATCCTGGAGGAGCTTTCCCAGAGGCTCCGAAGCATCGCCGAGGAGGCCATTGAGGAGTTCATCGATACGCGTCGCGTTCAGCCCAAGAACATCCCCACGTTGGACCTTCTGCGCGCCCCTCTGGCACGGGTCTTCAGGGAGTCCCTCAGGGACAGGGATCTCTTCGAGATCCTTCGCAGGGACGGACTCGGGATCGATTCCGAGTTTCGCTCTACGTATCGAAAGGTGGTTCAGGAGTTCATGGACCCCATGAGAAGGGGCCTGGAGGACTTCATCGAGGCAGGTTTCTCCCGACCCTACAACACCGAACAACTGGCCCGGGTCGTGGTGATCCTTTTCTTCTCCGTTGTCATTTTTGCGTCCAACGAGCAGAGCAGAGACCTGGACGGATGGGTGGACACCATCGCGGCCATGATCCACGGGGGCGCGAAGGAGCTTTCCGCACGCAGGCCCCTTGGGGTTCTCGACAACTAATGGGGAGTGTGTTGCGATTCAAGATGACTCGGAAACAAGGTTGAAGCGAATCATAAACAGGAAACCCTGAAAGGAACAGGAGGAGAGAAGATGGTAGGGATTACTGCTTACGGCGCCTTTTTGCCACGGCGGCGCCTGAATCGGATGGCGGTCCTGACAAGCATGGGCTGGTTCGCACCCGGGCTGATGATGGCGGCCCAGGGGGAAAGGGCCATGTGCGGCTGGGACGAGGACACCATGACCCTGGCCGTGGCCGCGGCAAAAGATTGCCTCACCGGCAAGGACAAGAATGCAGTGGATGCGGCCTATCTGGCCTCCACCAGCCTCCCCTTCAAGGACAGGCAGAACTGCGGCATCATGGCTGCGGCAGCCAACCTGCCCGAGGAGGGCCTGGTCACGGCTGACTTCACCTCGTCTTCAAAGAGCGGGACCACGGCCGTGCTCGCGGCCATCGACGCCGTCAAGGGAGGGGATAAGAAAAACATCCTGGTCACCGCATCGGATGCACGCCCCACAAAGGCCGCTTGGTTCTTCAACCTGTGGTACGGGGACGGCGCAGCCTCACTTCTTCTGGGAAAAGACAACGTGATCGCCGAGTTCAAGGGCGCGCACTCCATCTCCTGTGATTTCGTGGCCAGCTACCGCGGGGCCGATGCACAGTTTGACTACGGCTGGGAGGAACGGTGGATCCGTGACGAGGGATACACCAAGATCATCCCCCAGGTGATCAAGGGGCGCCTGGAGAAGACCGGAACCTCCATGGACGACATCTCCAAGATCATCTATCCCTGCTTCCTCTCAAAGAGG
>CAZSUQ010000203.1:0-8095 GCA_964609935.1 uncultured Thermodesulfobacteriota bacterium
CAAAAGGGATGGGACAGTCATCTGGGTCGAGGTTACCGGGATTCGGATCAACTGGATGGGAGCCACGGCCACCCTGAATTTCTTCAGGGACGTCACCGGGCGAAAGCAGGTGGAACAGGAACGAGAGAAACTGATCACCGAACTCCAGGAAGCGATTTCGAAAGTCAAGCTGCTTAGTGGGCTGCTGCCCATCTGATCTTAGAGCCACAACATTCGTGACGACGAGGGGTACTGGAAGAAGATAGAAATTTACATCCGGGAGCATTCAGAGGCGGACTTCAGCCACAGCATCTGCCCGGAGTGCGCGAAAAAGCTGTACCCGGAATTTGCCGGAAAGATCTACCCGGAGTCGTTCGAGGACGATGAGTAGGGAATTCTATTTCCATGCGAAAAAAGGCTGTTCGTAGTGGGCCACCCGGGTGTCCTTGCCCAGGATGGCCACTTCCCGGAACTGATAGAGCAGCGCGGCCGTCGGGGCTGCGATCCAGCTGTTCCCCACGGGCATGCGTAGAACCGGGTGCTTGCTGCCGGGGATTTCGTCCAGCAGTGGAGCATCCTTTCGCATGAACTCGGCCACCGGGATGCGGTGAATGGATTCCACTTCAGAGGGGTTCGGTGTCAGGTCCACGCGGGAACCTCCCCAGACCACAACGGGTGTAATTCGAAAGAGCGAGCGGGTGGGAAAGTCATCCAGGCGCCCGATCACGCGTTCCGGAGGCAACTCCAGTCCCACTTCTTCCGCAAGTTCCCTCAACGCTGTGTCTTCGGCGCTTTCGCCCTTTTCCATGCGGCCCCCGGGGAGCGCCCACTGTCCTGCATGGTTCTTGAGTTTGAGTGATCGCCTGGTGAGAACGAGTGCCGCATCCCTGCGCCGGGATTCATGGAAAGGGATGCCGTACACACCCGGGTCCTGTGCGGCATCCACAACGGTGATGGCCACCGCGGCTTTCCGAAGGCCCTCCCCATCCTGGACCTGGAGCTTCGTCTTCCGCAGGTTCTTCCGGATGCGGTTCAACAGGCCTTCATCGCAGAGAAGTTCGTCGGTGCTGTTCATAGAGTTTTGTTAGAAACGGTGTGCCCTCACAGGCCTGCTGCCTGGGCAAGAAGGCTCGTGACATCCATCACCCTGGTCTCTGTCTTCAGGTTCTTCGCCGCGTTGGAGAGGCTCCATTCACAAAAGGAACAGCCGGTGACGATCGTGTCGGCGCCGGCAGCCTGTGCATCCCTGATCCGGTTGATCCCGGTGTGAAGGGAAAGGGTGGGCAGTTCAATGGGATTCCTCCCGCAGCATTGCGCGTACATGCCGTTCCCTTCCATCTCCACGAACGTGATCCCGGGAATGCTTTGAATCACCTTCCTCGGTTCTTCAAGGATGGAAATCTCGGGGGAGTTGACCCTTGTCAGGTGGCAGGGGTCCTGGTAGGTGAACGTACCTGAAAGCTCCTTCTCAGGCTTGATCTTGCCCTCATCCAGAAAACCTGCCAGAACCTCGGTTGTATGGACCACCTCGAAGTCGAGTTCTCCCGCCACCTCCGGCCAGCGAAACTTGAGCACGTTGTAACAGCATGCACAGGAGGTCATGACCTTCCTGGCACCGGCCCTGGTGATGGCAGCCACGTTGTGCTTGACAAAAGGCTCAAAGGCATCCTGTTGGCCGGATGCGGACAGGGGGTTGCCGCAGCACTTCTCTTCCTCGCCCAGGATGGCAAACTCAACGCCGGCCTGATGCAGTAAGCCGGCGGTGGACCGGGCGATCTCCAGGGATTTGAAGGAGGCCACACACCCGGGGAAGAAGACCGCCTCGGCCTTGTCCGGAAGCTTCATGCCCTCGGGAATCCATTTGCTTCTCTTGGCCTTTGAGGTCCCGAAGCGGTTCCCCGATTTCTCCATGAGAGCAGCGACCTTCTTGTAGGGCTCTGTGGGCCCTTTTCCCATCTTCACCAGGTCGGACCGCAAGGCCCGAAAGATCGGGACCTGCTGCCTGTGAACGCTGCAGCTCGACCTTCCCATCCTCTCCGGGCCGCACGAACCGCAGAGGGTGCACTCGTAAAAGGATTTCACAAAGTTCTCGGTCACCTCGAGCTCTTCCTCCAGGAGTGCCTTGGCAGTCAGGATCCTCCCCTGTGCCGAGTAGGTCAGCCTTCTGTAAGGCTCATAGGACGGGCAGATCCTGGGGGGCGTGGGCCCTGCCGGGGAAAAGACATTCTGCGGCCCTCTCTGGCAGGTGCTGCAGGACTGACAGTTCCATATCCATCTGTGATATTGCTCCAGCGAATCAAAACTCATGACGTGCGCCTCCTGAACTCAGTACGAGACCTTGGGTGACATGCCGCGATGCATGATGTGGTTGGGGTCCAGGGCCTTCTTCACTCGGGTGTAGAAGGCCAGATATTCCGGAACGATACGATCGGTGATGTCCGGGTTGGGACCGGGGAAATCCGGTGTGCACCCCAGGTCCGACCACTCTTCGCGCAGATCGCAAGCCGCCTTGATCATGGTGTCCAGTTCGTTCTCTTCGTTGTACACGTAAATGGGAAAGATATTGGCATAGTTGTTGATCACCCACCAGACCATGCCCCGTCGCAGGTCATACTTCTTTCCCACCCGGTTGTATGCATGAAAGACCTCTGCGGTGATGCCGAGGGGATGAAATCCGCCTACGCACGCGGTGCGCATGGGGGGGGTCAGCCTGGAAGACATCCCCTCCACGCCGTACCAGAAGGGGATCGCCTTGGGTTTTTCTTCCCCCAGTCCCGCCTTCTCCAGCAGTTCCCTGCCTTTGTTCACCCGGAACTCCACTTCCTCCTTCCAGCCTTCGGCAAACATGTGGACCACCCAGGGAGCAGCGGCGGGCAGACCGCCGATGTCACACATTTCATCATCGTACAGGTTGATCCCGTAGGATATGTTCGCCTCGGTAAGGATCCGGACCCCTTCCTGGGCGTCTTCCGCGGTGTCGAAGCCGTACCCGATGAAGCCCTCGGCCTCGGGCTTCCGATAGACCCTGACGGTCATTCCCGTAATGACCCCCATGGTCCCGAAGGTGTTGAGAAAGAGCCCGGTCATGTCCGGGCCGGTCCCCTGGTAGCGGCAGAACGGCTTGGCCCCCTTGAAGGAGACGGACCCGGTTGTGACGATCTCCCCGGTGGGGAGCACCACCTCGAGTCCGAGGAGCATGTCCGTGACACGGCCGTACAGGGAGCCGCCGGCTCCCACGCCGTTGAAGGAGGCCCAGCCCGCCATGGAGACCCCTGAGCCGAATTTCGGTTTCAAGGGGATCTTCCAGCCCTGCTGCTCAATGAACTTGATCAGGTTGTAGACCGTGATGCCTGCCTGCATGGTCACGGCCATGGCGTCCTCGTCGATCTCCTCCACCTTGCCCATTCGGTTCAGATCGAGCACGATGCCGCCCTCGCGGGGGAGGGCCATGCCGGTGGTTGTTGTGCCGCCGCCGCGCGCGCAGACCGGTGTCTTGGTCCTGTTGGCGAGCTTCATGATCTCGGACACCTGCTCCGTGTTTTCCGGCGTCACGATGATGTCGGCCTTCAGTGGCCCGTCGTAGCTCCAGTCCCTGGAATAGGCAATCAGCTCGAACTCTTCATCCGTGACGTACGCATCACCCACGATTGCCTGGAGTTCCTTCAGGATTCCCTTGCCCACTTTGCTTCTCCTTTTTATCTGTGCACGGGTTCTGTGCTCTTGATCGTGAACACAACGAGAGGCTCTGCCGTCATCGCAGGACCCGCAAAACCTGCTCACTATATGGACAGTGCAATCTCTGCGGCATCTTCCACCGCATCGACGATCAGGGCCTTCGGTTCCTTGCAGGCCCCGATCGTGTAGAGTTCAGGTGCCTTGCCCTGCAAGCTTTCCGCAAGGTCTTCATTCTTTTTCAAGGAATAGACGGGAACGATGGAGTCCGCCTCCCGTGTGGTCCGTTCGCCTTCCTTGGTCATGAAGATCAAACCGGTTTTCGTGATCTCTTCAAAGGTGACGTTCTTTATGATTTCCACGCCCTTTTCCTTGAACCACTCGTTGAGCTTGAAATTGTTCAGCCGGGCCAGCCCCTCGCCGAAGGTCATGTCGTCCTCTTCACACACGAGGGTCACCTTCCTGTCCCGCTTCACGAGAAACTCGGCCAGTTGAACCCCCTTGATGTCCCCTCCCATGACAATCACGGTCTTCCCTATGGGCATCCAGCGTTCGGTGGCCTTGCTGAGTTTCTGGGGATCCGCAACCTTCAAGGCAACGTCCAGGCCTTTTCGGAGCAGGGACTCGTTCACAACGACCTTGTTGTCCCTGCCGGGAATCACCTTCTCGGACACGCTGGCGCCCGTGGCGAGCAGCACCACGTCGGGTTTCTCCTTTTCAATGAGCTTGAGATCGACCTCCCTGCCTTTTGCGATCTTCACCTTCAGTTTCTTCAGGTGTACCTTGTAGAATTCAACAACTTGTTGAATGTCTTCCGGGAAATTCCCCTTGATGACGCTTGCCATGTTCATGAGCCCGCCGATGAATCCCTCTTTTGAATAGAGGGTGACTTCATGACCCCTCAGAGCGCATACCCTTGCGGCTTCCAGGCCCGCAGGACCGGCTCCAGCGATGAGCACCTTCTTTTTCTTCTCCGCTTCCGGGTAGGTGTTGTAGGGCTTGTCGCCTCCAATGAAGGAATTGATCCGGCAGCGGATGGGCAGCATGCCGCCGGTGAGGCAACTCAGGCAGGCCGTGCAGGGGGCGATCTCTTCCGTGCGCCCCTGCACCATCTTGTTCGGCAGTTCCGTGTCCGCGAACAGGCCCCGGCACACGGCGATGACATCCACCTTGTCCTGCTGCAGCATCTCCTCGGCAAAGGCGAAGTCGGAATCCCACTTGCCGGGACTCACCAGGGGCTTGGAAGTGACCTGTTTGACCGCAGACGCGATCTTCGTAAAGGCGCCGATCCCCCTGTTGCTGAAGTCCAGGCCGGCCGGGACCGAGCTTCTCTTTTCCGGGTAGAAATACTGCTCGGTCCAGTAGCTGGCCCGGTTGTAGAGCTCGTAGACCCTGGGTTGAAAGGCATCCGCACCGGCCTCTTCGTAGAGCTTGACGAGTCCAAGGGTTTCCTCTTCGGTGATGCCCTTTTCCCCCATGTTGTTCTCTACGCCGTTGATGGTGAGGATGATGGTGAAATCGTCGCCGAGGCGCTTCTTGATGCCCCGGATGATGTTCACCACGATTCTTGCCCTGTTCTCGTAGCTGTCGCATCCGTATTGATCCGTCCTGGAATTCCAGTAGCGGGATGCAAAGCTTGCAAGCAGGTGGTTTGCCCCTGCGCCAAGCTCCAGGCCGTCAAACCCCGCCTTGGCCGCCCTTTCCGCCGCATCCACGAACTGCTGTTCGATGGTCTCGATCTCTTCCAGGGTCAGGGCATGGCAGGGGGCATTGTTCGCAAGCACCCTCAGGTCCGGCACGGGCGCAAGTTCGGAGATCTGCGGGTGCGGGGACGAGGACACCGGGGTCAACTTGGACAGTTGTCCCAGGTGCCACTGGCCGGCATGGTAGAGCTGGAGAAGGGCAGGGCAGTCATGTTTGTGAATGACCCCGACCAGTTCGGTCAATCCCGGAATGAATTTGTCGTCATTGATGAGAAACTTGTTGGGGATATCGATGCTCAACGCATCTCCAATGGCAGGTGACTCCACGACAATGCACCCGGCACCCCCTTTCGCCCACGCCTCGTAAATGAGCTTTCCCTCCTCACTCACGTACCCATCCGTATTGTTGAACAGCTTCGTTCCTGAAGGCGGCTTGTAGATGCGATTCTTGAAGGTGAGGCCGCCGACCTGAACAGGGGAAAGAAGCTTTTCAAACGTAGGGTTCATGATTTGCTCCGTTTTCAAATATGGGAAACACAGCCGCAATCATCTTTTTCTAAACGACAGTTGGAAAACTCGTCCTTTGATGTTGCCCCTTCACGGCCGTTAACCGCTTATATGGAAATCCGTGAGCATATCCATCATGGTACGGATGTCCGGCCTTTCCTCCAGCGTTGCCATGGTCTCCAGAACGAGATCGCACTGCCGGTCATTCAGGTAGACCCCGAGGAAGTTCTTGGACACACTCGTGACCTGGTCCAGGGAGAGCGGGTTCAGGGGATGACCGAGCTGCGAGGAAATCTCGCTTTCGATCTTCTTCCCGTTCTTGAGTGTGACGACAATCTTTGACCCGGGGTGTCCCATGGGCGGCCACTCCTCGGGGATGAAGATCTTCACCTTCCTGGCCACTTCCCTGATGTCGGCGTCTGCCAGGCGCTTTTCCGAAAAGGTGGAGTAGTCGATCTTACGTCTGAGAAGGACCTCCGCAGCGGCAAACTGGTGGCTGAACCTGGCCTCGGTGGGGGAGCGAGGATCGGGCCTGTTGCAGAACTTGTCGCCCACCATGGTCACGCCCGCTTCGATCTGCTCCACATCCTCGGGCTTGAGGTCATGCTCTTCCACGACCTTCAGCACGTTGTCATTCGTGCTGTGCATGAGGTTGCAGCAGCCGTACTTCTTGAACTCCACGTTGTGAACGCTGAAGGGCGGCTTCCCCAGGTCCCTGGTCATGAGCTCCACGTCCACCTTTCCCTGGGACCAGACCGGCCCGAACACGCCGTCCGGCCTCTCGATGATGTCGGGCCTGCCGGTGAGGCCTTCCCGGGCGAAGATGGCGGACTGGATGCCCGTACGGCAGCTGAGTCCCGATTCGATGAAATGCGCGTCAAAGCCGAGCTGTGCCACCTTGCCCGCGGCATGGGAAACCGAGAGGCTCAGGGCATTCTGTGCCTGGTCTGCGTTGAGGTTCATCAACCTGGCCGCCGCCACCGCAGCGCTGATGGTCCCGTGGTAGGATGCCGTGGAGATCCCGGTGCTGTTGGCCACCGTGTACTCCAGCTTCCCTTCCACGTTCTTCGCGCAGGCGGCCCGGGTCAACCTGGAGAGGATCTCCCATGACACGATGGCAGAGACGATGATCTCGCGGCCGTCTGAGAACTGGTCTTCGGCAAGGGACAGGATGGCGGGAAAGGACCAGTAATTGCCGTGGCCGTCTCCGGTGGGCGGAAACTCGTCGTCCTCTAGTTCCGAGGCGTGTGCAAAGACACCGTGGGCATAGGCCGCATCCTCCACCGTGGTGCGGAAGCCGCCCCCCGTCACGCCGGCCACGGGAGGGCCCGCCGTCCGGGCAAGGTAGTTGGTGATTGTTTTTCCGATGGGCTCACGGGCGCCGATCACCATCCCTGTAACGGTCTTGAGGAGTAGCCCCTTTGCACAGTCAATGGTTTCCTGTGGGAAATCCCCGTACTTCGCGTTGACGATCCATTCCGCAACGGTTCTCGTCTCGTCCATAATCGTCATCCTTTCTCAATATTTAAATGGAGGCTGCGACTTCATTGGCATCTTTGATCGCATCCACGATGAGAGCCTTGGGATCCTTGCATGCCCCGATGGAATGAACCTCAAAGCCTTTGCTCTGTAGACTTTTGCAGAGATCTTCATTCCCCCTCAAAGAGAAGACGGGCATGATGGAATCGGCCTGGAGGGTTTCTTTCTTGCCTTCCTTGGTTTTGTAGACCAGGGCCTTCTCCGTGATTTCCTCATACTGAACGTCCCTGATGATTCCAATCTCCTTTTCCCGGAACCAGACGTTCAGCTTGTAGTTGTTAAGGTTGGGCAGTCCTTCACCCCAGGGTTGATCCTCTCCCCCTTCACTGACAATCGTTACGTTTCTGCCGCGCTTCATAAGGAATTCAGCCAGTTGAAGGGCCTTGATATCCCACCCCAGCACAAGGACGTTTTTTCCGACGGGCATCCAGAGCTTCGTCAGCCTGCTGAGGAAGGCAGGAGAGACAAATCTCAAGGCAAGGCTGGAGGTGGATCGAAGTCCTTCGTCGCGGACAACGATCTTGTTGGTGCCCCCGGGCAGGACCCTGTCGGACAGCAGGGCGCCGGTTGCCAGGATCACCACGTCCGGCTTCTCGTCTTCGATGACGGGAAGGGTGGCTTCCTTCCCCTTGACGAGCTTTACGCCCAGCTTTTCCATCTGGACCTTGAAGTAGTTCACGATCTTCTGAACATCT
>CAZSUQ010000204.1:0-8045 GCA_964609935.1 uncultured Thermodesulfobacteriota bacterium
TAGTGTGTTTCGTTTTCTCGTGCAATGGTTTGCGGGAAGCTTGCCTGGAAAGCGAGTTGAGGCCTCCCGCTCAAATCCAGGCTGACCTTGGCCAGAGCGTCCATCATGGGTACGGTTGCCTCTCCGAACCGCCGAATCCCCTTTTTTTCTCCAAGCGCCTTTTGCAGGGCCTTCCCCAGACAGATCCCGACATCCTCCACGGTGTGATGAAAGTCCACGTCCGTGTCACCTTTTGCCTTGACCTTCAGGTCAAAAAATCCGTGCTTTGCAAACAGGGTCAGCATGTGATCCAGGAAGGGGACCGAAGTTTCGATTTTGTGTTCTCCTGTCCCGTCCACGCCCAACTCCACTGTGATGTCGGTCTCCTCGGTCTTTCGTGAAAATTTTCCTGTTCGATTCATGGCGAATTTCTCCATTGAGATCGATTCGATATTGATTCATTAATAACATAAAGGTGATTGAATAACAATAAGTTGAACATATAAGTGAATGTAATTTATGATGTCTTTCCTTTTGCCTTCATCCTCAGATCCAGGGCATGGGCGTGTGCAAAAAGGCCTTCTGTTTTTGCCAGGTGGGCAGCCGCGGGTCCCAAGCGGGACAGGCCCTGGTTGGAGACCTTCAGGATGCTGGATCGTTTCACAAAGTCATAAACACCCAGGGGCGAGGAAAAACGTGCGGTTCCTGTTGTAGGGAGAACATGGTTGGGGCCGGCGAGATAATCGCCCAGGCTTTCCGCGCTGTTCGGCCCAAGGAAGATGGCCCCGGCATGCCGAACCATGCCCAGCGCCTTGTCCGTTTCCTCCAACGCCAGTTCGAGGTGTTCCGGCGCAATACGGTTCACAAACTCCATCGCCTCTTCCAGGCATTGGACGGAAAAGGCCCTCCCGTTCTCCTGGATGGCCCTGGATGCGATCACTTTCCAGGGCCCCTGATCCATTTGTTCGTCAAGGGCCTTGAGGACATCCTGGAGGCAGGCTTCAGAGGTGCTGACCAGGATCGGGACTGCTTTTTCATCGTGTTCCGCCTGTGCCAGCAGGTCGGCGGCAAGATGTGCCGGATCTGCACTGCCGTCGGTGACGATGAGGACCTCGCTTGGGCCCGCAATCATATCGATGTCCACCGAACCGTACACGAGACGCTTGGCCGTGGCAACGTAGAGGTTCCCCGGGCCCACGATCTTGTCCACGCTCGGTATCGTTTCCGTTCCATAGGCCAGTGCGGCTACGGCTTGCGCTCCTCCCACCTGAAAAACACGATCCACCCCACAGATCTTTGCCGCAGCCAGGATCGCCGGGGTCTCCTGGATGCGTCCCGGTGGTGTCACGATGTAGATTTCTTTGACCCCCGCCACCTTTGCCGGGACGATGTTCATCAGGACCGACGAGGGATAAGCCGCTTTTCCGCCCGGCACGTATACTCCCACACGATCCAGAGGTGTAACCCGCTGTCCGAGGATGTTTCCCTCCTCATCCGTGAATTCCCAGGACTCCTGGACCTGATGTTCATGGAAGACACGGATCCTGTCGTGAGCCAGCTGCAGGGCATCGCGGGTCGTCTTGTCCAGAGCCTTGAATGCCTTCTCGATCTCTTTTTTCGGTAGAGAGATGTCTCCCTTTTCGAGTCGAATGCCGTCCCATTTCTCGGTATACGCGAGGAGTGCCTGGTCCCCTTGTTCGCGGACATCCATCAGCACCTTCTTGACGGATGCCTCCACCTGCTCCATCCCTTCCTCTTCGTAACGGTGAAGCAGGCGATTCAGTTCCTGCAGGCATGCATCCGTTCCCGATCGAAACACTTTCATTCTTTTTGCCCTCTTATTCTTTTATCCTCTTGATCCGTGCTCCCACGCGAGCAAGCTTGTCTTCGAGGCGGCTGTAACCCCGGTCCAGGTGGTAGATTCGACGAACCTGCGTTTTTCCCCTTGCAGCAAGTCCTGCGAGCACCAGGGAGGCAGAGGCCCGTAGATCCGTAGCCATCACAGGTGCACCCTCCAGGAAAGGAACAGAACGAACCTGAGCAACCGATTTCTTACAGCGGATATCCGCCCCCATTCTTCGAAGTTCTGCAACGTGCATGAAGCGATTTTCGAATACCGATTCCCGGATCCTGCTCTTTCCCTTTGCCAGGCACATGAGGGCCATGAACTGCGCCTGAACATCGGTTGGAAATCCCGGGAAGGGCGCTGTGTCCATGTTCACGCCCCTGATCTGGCCGTCGGCGGAGACGCGTATCATGTCGTCGTGAAATTGAACGCTCACGTCCGCTTCCCTCATCTTTTCGAAAACGGCCGAAAGGTGCTCGGCACGGGCGCCACGTATACAGAGGTCGCCGTGGGTCATGACGGAAGCCACAGCATAGGTGGCTGCTTCGATACGGTCAGGTACGATCCGGTGCGAGGTTCCCTTCAGCCTGGACACCCCCTGAACATCGATCTGGCTGGTGCCTGCGCCGCGGATCTTCGCGCCCATCGCGTTCAAAAAGTCCGCAAGGTCCACGATCTCCGGTTCACGGGCTGCGTTTCGAATGGAGGTACGGCCCTCGGCGAGTGAGGCAGCCATGAGGAGATTCTCCGTTCCTGTCACCGTTGGAATCTCCAGGTCGATATCCGCACCCCGCAGTCGCTCCGCACGGGCTTGAATATAGCCTTCTTGAAGCGTGATCTCCGCTCCCATGGCTTCGAAACCGGCCAGGTGGAGATTGATGGGGCGGGCGCCGATGGCGCATCCACCCGGGAAGGATACATGGGCGCGGCCGTAGCGTGCAAGGAGGGGTCCGAGCAGGAGGACAGAAGCCCGCATGGTCCTCACCAGGTCGTACGGGGCCTCCATCTTTTTCAGTTCCTGTGGAATGATTTCGATGGAGGTGCCGTCTACAGCGAGGGACGCCCCCATGTGTTCAAGGAACTTGCACATGGTCCGGACATCCGCCAGTTGTGGAACGTTTTGGAGCCGGACCGTCCCTTTGTCCGGAAGCAGACTCGCCGCCAGGGCAGGGAGGGCGGCGTTTTTTGCGCCATCCAACCGGACCTCGCCTTTTAACGGCACACCTCCTTCGATCACGAGCTTATCCAAATCGAGTCCTCTCTCGAGAAAAGGGTTGAGTGCTCCTGCCGGCAGGGACGAAAAGGAAGCGTGCCCCGAATCTCAAGCCTCTGCCAACAAGACCCTCGGCCTTCCTGCATAGTCGGGCAAAACGCTGCATGCCTGATATCGCCCCTTTTGCTTCACCCATGCAAGAAGGGGTTCTTCCTGCTCTTCGCCGATCTCCATGATCAGGAATCCATTCGGTGCGAGCACATTCGGTGCCAGCTCGAGGATCCTTTCCTGAATTTCCATTCCACTTTGGCCTGGGGAAAGGGCTGTTTTAGGTTCGTGGTCACGAATCTCAGGAGAGAGACGATGCCAGTCCGCCTCTGAAACATAGGGCGGATTGGATACGACCATGTGGAAGGATGCCTTCCCCGGGTGGAGCCATTCCAGAAGATCCCCCTGCACGAGCATGACCTTTCCACAGGAGTCGCCCGGCTCATGGAGGTTCCCCTTCGCCGTGGTCAAGGCATCTGCCGAGATATCCGCCGATACGATCCAGGAATCGGGAAGGTGCCGGGCCAGTGTGAGGGCCACATTCCCGCAGCCCGTCCCCACGTCGAGGATCCTCAAGGGTTCCTGCTGTCCGGTCTCTGCATGGCCCTTTGCAATGGAGAGTGCCTGTTCGATGATATGCTCGGTCTCCGGCCTGGGGATCAGCACCGACGGGTTGACGGAAAAAGCAATGGAGAAGAATTCCCGCGTCCCTGTAATGTAGGCAACCGGTTCCCATCCTTTCCTCCTTCGCACGTATTCACGGTAGACCTCGAGAAGGGATGAAGGGACAAAAGACTCGTACTGGAGATACAGGTCCAGTCGCTCCTTCTGCATCGTGTGGGCCAGAAGGGTTTCTGCATCCAACCGTGCAGAGGGGATTCCGGCTTCTCGAAAATAGTCGGTTGTCCACTCCAGGAGACGTTGCACGGTCCAGTTCTGCTGACGATCTTTTCCTCGATGTTCAGGACCCGGTTGGCTTGAAGGAAGGGGTTTTGTTGTCATCGGTTCCCGTTCGATCAGGGTGGAAGGCATCAGAGAGCCTGGGGCTTCAACGCCTCGACCTGGAAATGTGAGAGCAACGGTTCGATCAGGAGATCCAGGTGGCCGCCCAGGATATTCTCCAGCTTGTGCAGGGTCAGACCGACACGGTGGTCCGAGACACGGCCCTGGGGAAAATTGTAGGTCCGGATTCTCTCGCTGCGATCCCCTGAGCCCACCATGCTTTTTCTCTTCTGGGAGATCTCGTCGTGCTGCTCCTGCTCCATTTTGTCTTTGAGCCGGGCATAGAGGATACGCAAGGCTTTTGCCTTGTTCTTGTGCTGTGACTTTTCGTCCTGACACGACACCACGATGCCCGTAGGGATATGGGTAATCCGGATCGCCGAGTCGGTGGTGTTCACATGCTGTCCGCCCGGTCCGCTTGCCCGGAAGATGTCCACGCGAAGGTCGGAAGGGTCGACCTTGACCTCCACTTCATCTGCCTCGGGCAGGACCGCCACCGTAACAGCGGATGTATGAATCCGCCCCTGCGCCTCGGTTTCCGGAACACGTTGAACGCGATGGACGCCTGCCTCGTATTTCAGGCGGCTGTAAACCTGATCTCCCTGGATCAGGCTGATCACCTCTTTGAGTCCTCCCCGTCCTGTGGTGCTTTGGGAAAGGATCTCCATCTTCCACCCTTTCGTTTCTGCGTACCTCCCATACATGCGCAGAAGATCGGATGCGAACAGGGCGGCTTCCTCCCCCCCGGTCCCCGCACGGATCTCCAAGAGGATATTCTTCGCGTCATTCGGATCCTTCGGGATGAGGAGGATTTTGAGTTCCTGTTCAATGACCTCCTGCTTGTTTTCAAGATCTTGAATCTCCTGCTTCGCCATCTCCCGCAGTTCGTCATCCGATTCGGAGAGCAGTTCCCGGTTATCTTCGAGTTGCTTTAACAGGGATTTGTATTGCGTGTAGATGCCCATGACTTCCTGCAGTTGTGCGTGTTCTTTCGCAACCTTCTTGTACCGGTTCGGGTCCTGAAAGAGCTTTTGGTCGGCCAGGTCTTCCGTCAATTCCTGGAAGCGCTTTTCCATTTCTTTCAGGGTTTCGAGCATGATTTCTCCAGGGGCACCTGCGGGGTTCGAGGCAACGAAGGCGAGAAGATGGGCGGTTACTCGGGGGCAAAGAGGATCTTCAGCGACTTGTACGGTATGTGATGGTTCCGCGAAGTTGCTTCTGGGTTCCTGTGACGCATTCGCGCTCCGGTTGGAGAAGGGCAAATGGGGTAGAGCAACGGTCAAGGATGAGAGGATCAACTATGCTTTTTGCATTGTTTTCCCATACTTTCGCATGAACCGTTCAACTCTTCCCTCCGAATCCACCAGTTTCTGCTTTCCGGTAAAGAAGGGATGACAACTGGAACAGATTTCCGTGTTGATCTTGGACTTTGTCGACTTCGTTGTGAACTCGTTCCCGCATGCGCAGCGCACGACGGCCTCTTCATATTTGGGATGGATTCCCTTTTTCATGGGGTGCTCCTTTTCGTATTCCCATCCTTTTCCGGGAGAAAGCAGGGCCTTTCTCAAAAGGAAAGCCTGGGTTTTCAGATATCAAAAACAATATATCTTATCGAAATTTCATGGGTTATGCAATATGTTGTATGGGCGAATTGTATGTGAGCACGCACCAGGTTCACGCATAAGTCCCGGACGGGCCGGGCGCAGGAACCGTGCCGGTTCAACCGCCCGTGGATACACACTTTTTCTATGGGCTAGAGGTCCGAATTGCTCATGGCATCCAGGAATTCCCGGTTGCTCCGGGTCCTTTGCATCTTGTCCAGCAGGAATTCCATGGCCTCGATGGGGTTCAGGGGCTGGAGCACCTTGCGGAGGATCCAGATTCGATTCAGGTCTTCTTTGGCGATCAGGAGTTCTTCCTTTCGTGTGCCGGAACGGTTGATATCGATGGCAGGCCAGACTCTTCGATCCGCAAGCCGGCGGTCCAGGACGATTTCCATATTCCCCGTCCCTTTGAATTCCTCAAAGATCACTTCATCCATCCGGCTTCCCGTGTCCACGAGCGCTGTTCCGATGATGGTCAGGCTTCCCCCTTCCTCGATATTTCGTGCAGCACCAAAGAACCTCTTGGGTCGGTGAAGCGCATTGGAATCCACACCTCCGGACAGGATCTTTCCGCTGGGAGGAACCACCGTATTGTAGGCCCTGGCCAGCCGCGTGATGCTGTCCAGGAGAATGACCACGTCCTTCTTGTATTCCACAAGGCGCTTTGCCTTTTCCAGAACCATTTCAGCCACCTGGATGTGCCTCTGGGCAGGCTCGTCAAAGGTGGAGCTGATGACTTCGCCTTCCACAGACCGCTCCATGTCGGTCACCTCCTCAGGACGTTCGTCGATGAGGAGAACGATCAGGTAAGCATCCTTGTGGTTGGTGGTGACGGCATTGGCGATGGCCTGGAGGAGCATGGTTTTACCGGACCGGGGAGGTGAAACAATCAGCCCTCTCTGGCCTCTTCCTATGGGGACGAGCAGATCCATGATCCGGGTGGAGTAGTTTTCCGGGTCGTATTCACTGTCGAACCTCTCCATGGGGTACAGGGGAGTGAGGTTGTCGAAGAGGATCTTTTCCCGGGCCAGTTCCGGGTCTTCCTGGTTGACCGCCTCCACCTTGAGGAGTGCGTAGTAGCGTTCCGAGTCCTTGGGAGGGCGGATCTGTCCGGATACGGTGTCACCCGTTCTGAGGTTGAAACGGCGGATTTGAGAAGGGGATACGTAGATATCGTCAGGACCGGGCAGATAATTGTAGTCAGGAGCACGAAGAAAACCGAAGCCATCCGACAGGCATTCGAGCACACCGGAGCCGTAAATGAGACCGTTTTTTTCAGTCTGAGCCTGCAGGATTGCAAAGATGAGTTCCTGTTTGCGTAACGCACTGGGTGATTCAATCTTCAGTCCCTTGGCAAAGGACGTGAGCTCACTGATCTTTTTTTGCTTTAATTCCTTTAAATTCATGTAGTTTCCTGTTTCAGTTGCCATGGTTCATACTTCCTCGTTTTGTTTTGAAAGAATGGATGCTCAATCACCTTTCGAAAAAGCTCACAAAGATGCGTGCCTCGCGAAAGCGTTAGAAAAAGATACCCAAGCGTAGCCGAGGTGAACGTGTTTCATGAGGCAGGGGTTGGCCCTGGGTGTAGAAAGAAAAAGATGATCATAACGATATGGATTTCAACAAATAACGGCGAAGAAAAAGATGCACAGGCTGCTTCCACAATGGACTGGATATTGAATGTCAGTGCAAGGCTGACTCTGGTTGAATTGGTGAGGGTCTAAAGAGAATCCTTATCGGGAGCTTGAAGTATGAGAGGAACTGCTTGCTTTGCAGTGCACCAAATATAGAGTAATCCTCCCTCCCTGTCAAGCGTTTTTCCTCTTGCCTGTCCTCTTCATCTTCATCGGGATCTTGTAAATGATTCTTTATTTTTCTTTTTTATTATTCCAAGGGATGCGCCCCATCCTCCTTGAACCCGATGAGCGATATCTGCCGACCCGTGGGCTCTCCCTGTGCCCGTACAGAGAAAAACAGGTCTCTTTGACAGCTCGTACAAAGCGACGTTGAAACGATGTTTGTCTCTCGCACACCTTTACGCAGCAGCTGGTACCGGTTGATCCCTGCCAGATCAACTCTCCAAGTGCCCCCACCGGCAGGGATAACGTATGCCTCGTATCCCCTGTCCTCGCTCAGAAAAGCCGTGGCCACTTCTTCTCCCACTGGATAGCAGCATGGGCCTATGGCCGGGCCCAGGAGCACCTGGACGTCTTCGGCCCGGCTTCCATATGCACGTTGCATTTGTGTGAGGATGTGAGCGGAGATCCCGAGACGTGTACCCCTCCAGCCTGCATGCGCTGCCCCCACAGCCGGCCTTCCCGGATCGTAAAGGAGAACGGGGAGACTATCTGCC
>CAZSUQ010000205.1:0-8032 GCA_964609935.1 uncultured Thermodesulfobacteriota bacterium
TCGCATGGACAGGATCACGGGCGAGATGCTGGAAGACCTGGAAAAAGAAACCGTGGAGTTCAGGGCCAACTATGATGAGACCATGCACGAACCGGTCATCCTGCCGGCCAAGATTCCCAACCTCCTTCTCAACGGGTCTTCGGGGATCGCGGTGGGCATGGCAACGAATGTCCCCCCGCACAACCTGAGCGAGCTGGTGGACGGGCTGAACGCGCTGATCAAGGATCCGGAGATCTCGAATGACGAGCTGATGACCCACATTCCCGGGCCGGATTTTCCCACAGGAGGAATCATCTACGGAAAGCAGGGGATCCGGGACGCCTACCGGAACGGAAAGGGGATCCTCCGGGTGCGGGGAAGATCCTTGATCGAGCGGAACCAGAGGACGGGCAGGGAAAGCATCGTGCTCACCGAGTTGCCCTACACGGTGAACAAGGCGAAGTTGATCGAGAAGATCGCGGACCTGGTCAGGCAAAAGAAGATCGAAGGGATCCAGGATCTTCGGGACGAGTCGGACAGAGACGGTATCCGGGTCGTCCTCGATCTCAAGAAGGACACGAGTGCGGATGTCCTTGTTCGCCAGCTCTACAAGAGCACGCTCATGGAGATCTCCTTTGGTGTGATCAACCTGGGTCTGGTCAACCAGCAGCCGCGTGTTCTGGCCCTGAAGGAGATCCTCGAGCAATTCCTCAATTTCCGAAAGACGATCATTACGCGAAGGTGCATGTTCGAGCTCCGCAAGGCAGAGGAAAGGGCCCACATCCTGGAGGGGATCCGCGTCGCCCTGGACCATCTCGACGAGGTGATTGCCGTCATCCGAAGCGCCCATAAGGTGGAACAGGCAAAACAGGACCTCATGGAGAAGTTCTCTCTGTCACAGGTTCAGGCACAGGCCATCCTGGACATGCGACTTCAGCGGCTCACGGGGATGGAGAGGGAAAAGGTTGTGGACGAGTATAGCGACCTTATAAAAGAGATCGCGAGACTGAAGGAGATCCTGGCGAACGAGAGACTGATCTATCAGATGATCCAGGGCGAGCTGGAGGAGCTGAAGAGGCAGTACGGCGACAAGAGACGAACAGAGATCAGGGAAGAAGCCGAACACATCGAACCCGAAGACCTCATCGTTGAAGAGGACATGGTGGTCACCCTCTCTAACACGGGATATATAAAGCGAAATCCCGTGAGCCTCTACCGGGCCCAACACAGGGGCGGAAAGGGCAAGATGGGGATGGGGACCAAGACCGATGATTACGTCTCCAAGCTGTTCGTTGCCTCCACCCACAGCTATCTCCTCGTTTTCACATCTACAGGGAGGGTTTACTGGCTCAAGGTGCACGCGATCCCGCAGGCAGGCAGGGCCTCCAAGGGCAGGTCCATCATCAACCTGCTCAGCCTGAAAGCAGGGGAGACCGTACACACGCTGCTCCAGGTGAGGGAGTTCACGGATGACCAGAACGTGGTCATGACCACCAGGAAAGGGGTCATCAAGAAGACCTCGTTGACCGCCTACAGCCACACCCGGGTCAGCGGTATCCAGGCCATACGCCTGGACAAAGACGATGGGCTTGTGAGCGTGGAGCTCACGAATGGTGAGAAGGACATCATGATCGGGACCCGCCGGGGGAAGCTGATCCGCTTTTGCGAGAAGGATATCCGGAGCGTGGGCAGGGTTTCCCGCGGCGTGATCGGAATCAGGCTCGCGGACGACGACGAGGTGGTCTGCAAAGAGGTGATCGTACCGGGGGCAACGCTTCTCACCGTTACGGAGAAGGGGTACGGAAAGAGGACGAAGATCGAAGATTACAGGAAGCAGTCCCGCGGCGGGTTGGGGATGATCACCATCAAAACGGACGAGAGAAACGGAATGGTCGTGGGCATGAGGCAGATCGCCGACGATGACGAGCTCATGATCATCTCCAACCGCGGAAAGATCATCCGCATGAAGGCCGCCCAGATCCGGATCATCGGGAGGAACACGAAGGGCGTGAGACTCATTGTTCTGGATGAGGGGGAGAAGGTTGTCAGCTTTGCCAAACTCGAGGAGAAAGTCGAGAGCGAAGAATGAAAAGGGGAAGCCTGGTCCCGTATGCGCTCCTCCTTTTTCTGACCATGAGCGGCGGTTCCCCATGGGGGTGTAAGGGATCTGGCGATGAAGACCTCTATGAGCAAGCTCAGCGCCATTGGGAAGGCAAGCTTTACGGAATGGCGGCTCAGAACTACGAACAATTCTCCTTTGGCCGGCCCTATCATCCTAAAGCGGCGGGGAGCCTCTACAAAGCGGCCTTCATCTATGCCTATTACCTGGGAGAATTCCCCCGCGCCATCGAGCTCCTTCTCCGCCTGATCGTCCTGTATCCTGAAAGCCCGAAAAGGCTGGAAGCTCATCAGGAGCTCGCCGAGATCTACAGCACGTACCTGAAGCGCTATCCACAGGCCATCTCCCAGTACGAAAAGATGATAGG
The DNA here is from genome assembly GCA_964609935.1 of uncultured Thermodesulfobacteriota bacterium. Lineage (GTDB taxonomy): Bacteria > Desulfobacterota > DSWW01 > DSWW01 > DSWW01 > CAYTRL01. The sequence continues at coordinate 2,466 of CAZSUQ010000205.1, forward strand.
GGTCCTGGGCAAAAAAAGAGAGGACCTCTCGGAGCTCTACTACAAGATCGGGCGTTGCCACTTTCTCATGGGTGATATGGAAAAGGCGATGAAGACCTTTGAGAAGCTCCTGCGGATGTATCCTCGAGGGAGCCTTGCGGACAACGCTGCCTTTCAGATGGGATACATTCAATATCTGAAAGGGAGCTTTGCGGATGCGGAAAAGGCCCTCCGGTCCTTTCTGAAAGAGTACCCGGACAGTGACTATGCCTTTGACGGTATGCTCCATCTGGCCAAAGCCAAGGAAAAGCAGCACCAGAGCAAGGCCTCCAGGGAGCTGTATGAAAAGATACGGGAACGGTTTCCAGACAGATTCCGAGACGTGGGCGTCAAGCAGGCGGAGAAATGAAGAGACAAGACCTGTCACGGGTCCTGGAAGAGCTGGAGGCTTCCAGGTTCTTCAAGACAAACCTGATGGCCAAGGTTCAGCAGGAGCCGAGGCCCGGCCGTTTCTGTGACTTTCCTCCCGACCTTACCGAGGCCCTGAAAAAGGTCCTCATGGAAAAGGGGATTACCAGGCTCTACTCTCATCAGGAAGAGAGCTACAGGCTGATATCCAGGGGTCGGGATCTGGTGGTCATCACACCGACAGCCTCGGGAAAAACGCTTTGTTACAACCTTCCCGTACTCAATACCATCCTCAAGGATCCTGAAAAAAGGGGCCTGTACCTGTTTCCCACCAAGGCCCTTGCCCAGGACCAGCGCTCAGAGCTCCAGAGCCTGATCACCGGTATGGGCGTGGACCTGAAGGTCCACACGTACGACGGGGACACACCCACCGATGTTCGGGGCATGATCAGGAAGAGGGGACACATTGTCATCACCAATCCGGACATGCTGCACACAGGGATCCTCCCTCATCACACGAAGTGGAATGAATTCTTCAGGAACATTGCGTTTGTCGTGATCGATGAGATGCACACGTACAGGGGGATCTTCGGGAGCCACATGGTGAACGTTCTCCGGCGCCTGGGCAGGGTTTGCCGGCACTATGGGACCCGGCCCCAGGCGATCTTCTGCTCGGCCACCATCGCGAACCCCAAGGAGCTTGCCGAACGGCTGATCGAGAGGGACGTACAGCTCATCGAGAAGAATGGAGCGCCGCAGGCACAGAAAAACATCTATCTCGTCAATCCGCCCGTGGTCCAGAAGGAGATCGGGCTTCGGCAGTCCCCGTTGTCCATGACACAGAAGATCGCCCATCACTTCCTTCGAAACGGCAATTCCACCATTGTGTTCACAACCACACGCCTGAACGTGGAGATTCTCACCAAGTACCTGATGTACCTTTTGGGGAAATCGGGGCTGGAGGAGGAGAAGAAGATCCGGGGATACCGCGGCGGCTACCTTCCAAACCTGCGGAGGGAGATCGAGAAGGGGCTTCGTGAAGGGGACATCAACGGGGTCGTGAGCACGAACGCCCTGGAGCTCGGCGTGGATATCGGGAGCCTGGAGGCCTGCGTGATATGCGGTTACCCAGGAAGCATTGCCAGCACCTGGCAGCAGGCCGGGCGGGCGGGAAGAAGGGCCGGGCTTGCCTGCTCGGTTCTCGTGGCCCGAAGCACCCCGCTCGACCAGTTCATCATCCAGCACCCGGACTACTTCTTCGGCCGCTCCCCTGAGCACGCCCGGCTCAATCCTGACAACCTGTCCATCCTGGTGAGCCACATCCAGTGTGCGGCCTTTGAGCTCCCGTTTCAAAAGGGGGAGGGCTTCGGGGATGTGGAACTGGAAGAGATCCTGGACTACCTCGCTGAAAAACAGGTTCTCAGGAAGCTGGGGGATCGATGGTACTGGGCACAGGATGCTTATCCAGCGGACACCATCAGCCTGCGAAGCATCACGGCCGAAAACTTCCTGGTTGTGGACCGATCCTCCGGCAACCAGATCTTGGCGGAGGTGGACTACGAAAGCGCTCCTCTTACCCTTTACCCGGGAGCCATCTATATGCTGGAGAGCCAGCAGTTCCAGGTGGAAGACCTGGACTTCGAGAACAAGAAGGCCTACGTGACCCCCTTGCAGGCCGAATATTACACAGAGGCTGTGCTGTACACGAAGCTGAAGATCCTGGAGGTTTTTGTCACCGAGCCGGAAACCCCACAGACCGGAAAACCGGAATTCAACGAGGGGGAGGTCCACGTGGTCAACCACGTGGCCGGATTCAAGAAGCTGAAATTCTACACCTGCGAGAATCTCGGCTACGGGGACGTGTCCCTGCCGGATCAGGAGATGCACACAACCGCCTTCTGGATCACCGTACACCCCGAGGACATCCATGATATGGGGCTGACCGTTCAGGATGTCCTGTGCGCACTGGCCGGGGCAGGATATGCCATGCAGCACATGGCCTCATTCCTCCTCATGTGCGAGTCCAGGGACATCGGGCGGGTCATTGGGGATCCCCACATGGAGTGGTTCTTCCAGACCGAGGCGGACCTGAGCAAGCTGAAGAATATGACACAGAAGGTGCAGGAGTCGGTTGAACAGATCGGCATGCATTCAGGAGGCATGGAATTCCGGCCCACACTGTTCCTCTACGATGCATATCCGGGAGGGGTGGGCCTGAGCACGTCCCTGTTCTCCCGCAGGAAGGAGTTGCTCGAGGGGACCCTTTCCCTGATCGAGCGATGCTCCTGCAAAGAGGGGTGTCCTTCCTGTGTGGGGCCCTCCCCGGAACTGGGTGAACTTGCCCGGCAGAGTGCTTCGAGGCTTCTCCGATGGATGATCTACGGAAGCGACTGACCAGAGTCCGCGGCCTGGCGGGTTCCCTGGCAGGTCCGGGGAACCCTCGTCCTGCGCCTGCAGGGCCTCAAGAAAAGCGGGTCTCCTCGATCCGCGAGCAGCTGGAGAGGCTCGAGAGGAGAAGGCCGAAAAGCACTGAAATCAATGCAGAAAATCGGCAAAGCCCCGGACTGCTCGAGGAGATCCTGGGCGGGGAACTGAAAGAAACCTTAGAAGGGCCGTGCTACGAAATCGGGGCATCCTACAGACCAGCCTTTCGCCACGGAAGAACCTGTCTTGAAGAGTTCAGCCATGTTGATCTAACCAGCCTGGATACCTTCTGCGGCGGAACCGGAGAAAAGGACATAACCCCGGAGCAGCTGCTCTTTGTGGACCTGGAGACCACGGGCCTGTCCCATGGCACGGGCACATACGCATTTCTCGTGGGATTTGGATACTTCAAGGGAGGACGGTACCATATACGGCAACTCTTTCTCCGCGACTTCCAGGAGGAGCCGGCCCTGCTCCATCGTGCACTCCAGATCATGGAGCCCTTCCGGTACCTGGTGTCCTTCAACGGAAAGAGCTTTGACATGCCCCTGCTTGATACACGCTTCACCATGTGCGGCATGGAGGCCCGAACCCATGATTGGTGTAACTGGGATCTCCTCCATCCTGCCAGGAGATTGTGGCAGGGCCGTCTTCAGGACTGCAGGCTCGAGACCCTGGAATCGAGCAAGCTTTCGGTGGTGCGTGAGGGAAGGGACATCCGGGGAGACCGGATTCCAGAGCTGTATTACCGCTACATCCACACGGGCGATGCCCGGGATCTGGACAGGGTTGTTTACCACAACGTTGTGGATGTGCTGAGCCTTGCCACCCTTGCGATCCTCATCGACAGCCATCTCAAGGAAAAGGATCCTGGAGACATGGACCTCCTGCGTACCGGACGCTACTACGAAAGGCAGGGGTTGACGGAAAAGGGGCTGGCGTGCTACCGGATCGCCTCGGATACGGGAAAGAACAGCACGGAGAAGGAAAGCGCGCTTTTTCATCTCGCCCGCCAGAAGAAAAAGGGGGGAGAGATGGAGTGGGCGGTTCAGATCTGGGAGGAGCTGATATCTCAAGGGACCGCTTATACCGTGGATTGTTGCGAGGAGGTGGCGAAACACCATGAACACAAAACCAGGGACCTGGACCGGGCCATCCAGGTGGTGGAGTATGCCCTGGGGACCGCCAGGCCCGATGATTCGAAGAGAGACCATTTGTTGAGAAAGAGGCTTGATCGGCTGAAAAAAAAGAAGAGGGGAGAACCGTGGGGAAGATAAGATCCGTACTGTTTGTGTGCACCGGAAACTTGTGCAGAAGCCCCATGGCAGAGGGGATCCTCAAGAATATGCTTCAGAGGCATGTGGTAACAGGGATACAGGTGGCATCTGCAGGAACATGGGGCGTTGAGGGACAGTCTGCCGCTTCCCCGGCAGTGGAGGTTTGCAGGGAGAACGGGGTTGATATCTCCAGCCACACGGCCAGGGAGCTCAAGGAAGAGATGCTGCTTGAAAGCGACCTTGTGGTGGTCATGGAGTTCGATCACCTGCACAGGATTCTGGACATGGTGCCCGAGGCAGCGGAGAAGACCAGGATGATGACACAGTTCGGCGGCGGAGAAAAAACACTCTACCACTCCATTCCAGACCCGTACGGTCGACCGAGGCGTGAATACGAGAGCTGCTTTCGTCAGCTTGAAAAGCATGTAACATCCATGGTTGACACCCTTAAGACATCGAATGACAGCGAAGCGGAATGACCGCAAACCGACCGGTAACATCCGGAACCAGGTCCCTTCATCCCACGAGTTCCGAGTTCCTTGCTTTCTCGGCCCACGCAAAAAGACTCGGGATTTCACTCCTGCCCCACCAGACAGAGCGTATCTGCACATACATTAACGAACTCCTCCGGTGGAACAAAAAGATCAATCTCACCTCGACAACGGACCTTAAGAGGATTTTGAATGAGCACGTCCTGGACTCGCTTCTCCCTGCCAGGCACCTCGGACGCGTGAATGCCCTGGTTGACGTTGGTGCGGGCGCAGGATTCCCCGGGATTCCCATCAAGATCCTGAGACCCGAGATATCCGTTGTCTTTATCGAAGCAAGGAGGAAAAAGGCATCTTTCCTTCAGCACGCAATCGTCATGCTGGGCCTTGCAGATTGTGAGATCATCTGGGGAAGGGGGGAGGATGCGGCCGTTAAGCATCGGTTTGAGGAGAAACCCGCGGGAGCGATCATTACGCGTGCTGCCGTGAAAGACGAGATCGTGCTGGATATGGGAGATGCCTTTACCCGGGGAAGGGGACGGATCTTCCTGATGAAGGGGGCACTTCCCAAGATGGAGAGGGAAGCCCTTGAAGCACAATCCAGGGCTCAGGGGAAGCAGATCCTGGACGTGATTGGGTACAGGTTGCCGGGCATGTCAAAGGAAAGGAACCTGGTCATCATAGGGTAACGGCCATTTCAAGGCACCGGAAAGCCCCGATCCGAAGATCCTGCGCTTATACCACTCTCAAGGCGAAGCTTCTTACAACATGTGGGCCGGGGGAGTGTTTCACGTGAAACAATTTGCCCAACCAGATGTTTTTTTTTAGGAAACAGGCACATCGAACCCTTGATGCTGTCTCGATGTTTAGGTGCAGGACTCCATTTCGGGATGGCCCGCATATCATGCCAGGCCTTCTGCTTTGAGCGGTGCAAACCCTGAAACCCAGGACCCTAACCCGCATATTGCATGAAGCCTTCTGCTGCGAGCAG